>CAWESJ010000041.1:0-8622 GCA_963811015.1 uncultured Alphaproteobacteria bacterium
CCATCAGTCTGAATGCGATCTTGATCTTCTCCGCTTGCATCGGCCGAGGCTTTTGTGAGCGGCAGCGTCGCGACGGCAGCCAGCGATTTTACATTTGTGGAAGTCTTCGGCGGCTGCCGCGGCGCATCCTCAACGCGCGTGAACTCGGATGTTTCTTCGGCCACCATAGCTCGCAATATGGATGATGCGCGCGCAACAAGATCGCTCAATTTGTCCGGCGCCGTCGAATCATCGCGCTCAGCCATGTCCTCGTGCGCCATGGCGGTCTGCAGCGCGTCCAATTCCTGGATCAAGTTCGCGAGTTGAATGACATTATCGAGCCCCTTGCCGAACCGCCGCCACTCCCGCGTTCCATCGGCCTTGATCATTTCGAAACGCGCTTGAGGCAGGCAAGGCAGATCGACAAGCGAAATTTCTGTGGGCGCCGCCGTGTAGCGAGTAAGGCCCTCCGCATCAGTCCAGCGGCGCGCGTAGGCACCGCCCTGCGAAAAGCCTGTATATACGCCCTCCGCGACCTTTTCCCATTCATCGTCATCGACAACTTTGGCGCAGATTTCAATCTGCTTGTCGGCGTCGTTGAAGGTGATGGCGGTCACCTTGCCGGCGGCTACTGGCCCGTGCATGGCGCGTAAAGCTCCGAGCGACTTCCCACACGTCGATTTTGCGATTTCGCCGGACCATTTCTCGTAGAGCGGCTTGGTTAAGTCATAGTCGCAAATTTCGCCGGTGCGATCTTCTATTTCTGCGGTGGCGAGGCCATAGACGAGGCGCTGCGCCGCGTCGATTTTGGTGATCGGGATGAACATACGCAACGCCGACATGCGGGCTCCTTGCTTTTCGAAGAGATTGATCAAAGAAGGAAACGGGACCCCGCGCATGCCTCCAACGCGCCACGGAGCGTCGGCACGGCGGCGCGTGGGTTCCGTCAGTGTGGCGGAAAAAGCGGAAATTCGCTTACCTGGCGGGCCGACGCCTGTTCCTAAGAACGAACAAGAGTTGCAATTAGACGGGTAGAGACCGGCGGCAATTTTTTAAGGCCGCGGCATGATCCACGCATGGTTGCGGCGCCGCCGCCTCTACAATGGTTGTGAGGACCTTTGGCCTCTACGCCAAAAGCAGGTCGCCCTGCGCCTGGCTCGCGAACCCTTGTAGGATCGCGTCTGCCTAGTCCGGCAGCGCGACATATCCCCCGGCGGTCAACGTCATCGGCCTATTTGCTGACGCTTCGGCCGCCGGTTCGCGGCCAAGCGCCGCTCTGGCTTCATTAATCGTTAAGATGCCCTTTGACGTGTAGCTTGAAAGAATCGTCTCCTGCACGAGGGGATCGGTTTCCTGACCCGGGCCCCACATGAATTCGAGGTCCGCCGCGTTGAATTCGCGCGCAAGAACGTCGTCGAAGAGAGATTTCGCCCAAACCAGGATCGGCGCGAGACCCTCCTCCTCCGCGAGCTCCTTTTGAGTCTCGGCGGTCGCGCGGTTCATCGTTTGCGTAAGAGCTTGAGGCGAGATTGAAAACGCGAAGCAGACGATGCGCGCAAGCCATTCGTCGAACAGGCCCTTCAGCTCAGGTTCCTTCGTTTGGACGAAGGTTCGCGCCACGCCGCCCGGAACGAATTTGGCGCGGCGGCGCCTGCTGAGATCGCCGTCGAAATATGCGTCCCAATATTTTTGGTAAGTCGCGATTTGATCCGGCGTCCAGCTTTCCGGCACGCCGATCAGGCTGTCAGGAATATTGCCTTCCGTAAAATAATCGAGGAGATACATCTGGCGGCGCAGCGCGATATTCACAGTTGTGACGATCTGCTCCACCGGGCTTAATCCGTAGACGCGATTCACGCGCAAATTGCGCGGGCGATAGATCAGATCGCGCACCGAATAGTCGATCGCCGGATAGCCTTTCAGAATCTGTTGATAGGCTGCGGGATAGACCAGTTTGTCGCCTTCCGTGTAGGGTTGCGGCGTGCGCCCCCATGCGTCGATCACGGGCTTTATGGTGGCGCCGTCGAGGGGTAAAAGAGCCTTGAGCCGCCCGCCGCGGTCCCGGCTCATATAAAGAGCCGGAGCATCGGTCACGAAGACCTCTTCGAGAAGAAGCCTCAGCCAATCAGAAAATCCATGGGCTCCGTCCGGACGCGCAAAAAACGACGTCGCCGCGGCGATGCGCTCTTTATCGAGGGTTGAGCGCGTCGTGCGGTCGCGAACGCCGATAGTCCAGGAAAGACGCGCCGCCTGATCCTTGCGTGTTTCGATGACCAGGCGCAAAAGATCATAACCGTCGGCGAGCCCGCGCAATGTAGAAAAGGTTACGGGCTCGTAGGGGCGTGAGATCGTCGAAAGATTGTAGCCGGCAGGAAAGTCCCACTGTCTCCCTGCAACCTCCGGCGGCGCGAGTGGCGTGATCGGCGTTAGCGGCCCAAACCAATTCGCGGCTTCGCTCGCCTTGGCGGCGCTGTCGAAGCTGACATTGACTTGATAGGGACTGAGCGACCAACTTCTTTGCCCGGCGCCGCGATCGGCCATGTTTGCTTCCTTCATCCGTTAAAGGCGTCCATTGCCGTAGGGCGTTCAACCCGCCGCCGGCCGAACGGAGGCGCGTCACGCCTCGCGGCGGCCTTCCGTCTCGCGGCGGTAAAATTCGATGATCCCCGCGCCCTCGTCGACGCCGAAGAGATGCGTCAGCGCCCAGATCGCCGCATCGGCATGATCAGGGCTTCCGGCGCCGCCGTAGCCGCTCGACGAGAATGCGCAAAGCTGATCCTCGAGCTTGGCAAATCGTCCAATGTGGTGAACGCGCCCTTGCCCGTATCGCACCGAGATCGGCTCCGCTCTCACCGCCTTGCCGCGGCTCGCGGCGACGAGGCGCACCGGTACGTTTTGATCGGCCGCCTGGATCGTGGCGCGAACCATCTCCCCGCCGAAGTTCGAACTCCGCCACGATGCAATCGGCCCGATACTCGTGGAAAGCGACAGCCGCTCGCCTACCCCAGACGACCGGAGCTTCGCGACAGGATAGATCAGCGAGAATATAACAATCGCCGTCGGTTCCGCGCGCGGCGACTATGATGCCGATCTCATCCGCGCAGAGATCGTCGCGGCCGGCCGCTCCGGAGGGATCGACGGCGACCACAACTGCCGCGCGTTTTTCTTCCGGCATGTCGTCGAGCCCACATCGATGGGCGTCGATTCCGTCATAAGTCCAAAGCGCGCCCTCGATTTCATCGACATAGAGGCCCTCGTAGAATCGCTTGCGCTGCTTCTCCGGCAAATCGGCGAGGCTCGCCAAAAATTCGGGCGAAAGATTTGCGACATTGTCTGGCGGATTCAAAAACGCGCGCTGATAATTGCCAGGCGTCTTGAGCGGCTGCCGCGAAATCGGATCCCGCTTCTCTCCGAAGAGCACATTGGTCCAATGCGTTTTACCGACGGGATTGAGGTCTACGAAAGCACGCTGAGGCAGTTTCGGGATCAGTTGCGCCAGTCGCGTGAAAGCGATCAGGGCTGAAGAATAGGGAATTTGCGAGGCTTCATTCAAATAGACCGTTGCATATTCGAGGCCGAGGATCTTTTCGACCCGCTCCTTATCATCGAGGCCGCCTATCCAGATGCGAGAGCCGTTCGGCAGCGCAAAGAAACCATCTTGCCTGTGCTCCTTCAGTGACACGCCGGGAAAACAAAGACGCATGACTTGCGGGAGCGTATCCAGCGCTATTGACGCTCGCGCGGCGTTGGCGTGAAGGCGCAGGATGGCATGGCGGGAAGATTCGGCTTTGAGCGCGCGGACCACGATCGCTCGAACGATGAGGAATGTCTTGCCGGAGCGCGTTCCGCCGGCGAGACAGGTGTAACGCTGAGGTCCTTCCAGAAGACGGCGAGCCGCGTCCTGGCCGACGCTGAATGACGTCATGCAGGTTCCCGTTCATGGTTATGATGACCGTCGCCGAGGCGTCCGCCAGGACGTCGCGCCTCCTTCAATCATATGTTAGACGGATAAAGACCGTTTTCCCCCGCCGCAGGCGCGGCGAGGATATTGCCGGCGGCGCTCATAAGCGATGTGAAGGAGCAGGCGCGCGGTTCGGCCGCTGCACACGCGCATATAGCCATAACATTCCGTTGCAAGTCAACGCATCGAAACGGCGCCCAACTACCCGATCTTACAAGGTTTGCTGTAGTGTTGTCGTGGTCTCATTGAGAATGCCGAATGCGGTAGCGACGATATTGAATTAAAGTCGCCGACAACAGCCGCCGGCAATCCGACTTCTATAATGTGACGGTAGGACGCAGGGCGCGGATCTCTCGTCCTCGCAACGGCGCTTACGATTTAGATTGCGCGAAATGTAGGCGCGGTTCGTCCGCTGCACACGCGCATATAGCCATAACATTCTGTTGCAAGTCAACGCACCGCGTCGGCGCGGCTTCGCGCCATCTTACACCAACAGACCGCATTTTTGTGGGAGGTTCGAAAGCGCGACGAGAAAGGTGGTTTTTCAAGACGCCTTGGGGCGGAATTATCGGTCGCGGTCTTGCCTCGCCAATCCTCTGCATATGCAGAGGCCCATCAATGGGATGGAGCGCGAAGCGAGCGCGCAATACGAGCGGCGTATGCGCGCATATAGCCATCGCAATCTCTCGCAAGTCAACACATGCGCCGCCTCCCTCCGTGCGCGTTTCCACCTACCGCTACAGGAGGCCGCTGTTTGTTTCCTGCGTCAAGACGCTATGCCGGGATCGGCGCCGCCGTCGAGCTCAGCGGGCCTAGGCCCCCCATAGGCGAAATCGAGGAGCTCGACCGTATGCAGAACAGGTATCGCCAGGCCGCTTGCGATCTGCATCATGCAGCCGACATTGCCCGTCGCGACGAGATCCGGGCCGGCTTGAAGAATGTTTGCGATCTTTCGATCGCGCAGCGCCACGGCGAGCGCGGGCTGAAGGATGTTGTAGGTTCCGGCTGATCCGCAGCACAAATGCGCTTCGGCGATGTCGCGCAGGACGAACCCGGCTTGTGCAAGAAGCCGCTTCGGCGCGGCGTCGATCTTCTGGCCATGCTGCATCGAGCAGGCTGACTGATAGGCGACGGTCATGGGACTCGCATTGCGGGGCGCCCCGAGGTCGAGCGTGGCGAGAAATTCGGTCGCGTCCTTGGCGAGCGCCGACACGCGAGCGGCCTTGAGCGCGTAGACTGGATCATTGCGCAACAGGAAGCCGTAATCCTTGATCATGGTCCCGCAGCCAGACGCAGTGATGAGAATGGCGTCGAGGCCGCGCGCTTCGATCTCGGCGCTCCAAATGTCGATGTTGCGCTTCGCCTGGGTGAGAGCTTGCGCCGCCTCGCCCAAATGATGCAGGAGCGCGCCGCAACATCCCTCGCCGCGCGTCGGAACGGTCTCGACGCCGAGGCGCCCGAGCAGCCGGATCGCCGCCTCATTGGTCTGCGGCCGCAAAATGCTTTGCGCGCATCCCGTCAGCACGGCGACGCGGGCGATCGGCCTCGCTTGCGGCTTGGGCATGCGGTCGCGGCGATACCCGGCGGCGCGCGGAATTTGCTTCGGCGCCAGGCGCAGCATGGCGGCCAGTCTTTGACCCGTCAGGCCGAAGCGGCCGAAAAAAGGCGCCAAGGGCGCGGCGAGCGCGCCCGCGCGCAAGGCGAGCGCAAAGCGTCGCGGATAGGGAAGAACAAAAGCGAGCAGCGCGCGCATGGAGCGATCGGCGAAGGGTCTTTGATAGGAGCTTTCAATGTGCGCGCGGGCCTCGTCGACGAGATGCATGTAATTCACGCCCGAGGGGCAGGTCGTCATGCAGGCGAGGCAGGAGAGGCAGCGGTCGATATGCAGAACCGTCTCGGGGTCCGCCGGCCGATCCTTTTCGAGCATTTCCTTAATGAGATAGATGCGGCCGCGCGGGCTGTCGAGCTCGTCGCCGAGCAGGGCGAAAGTCGGACAGGTCGCGGCGCAAAAGCCGCAATGGACGCAGGCGCGCAGGATCTTTTCCGCCTCGGCCAGGTCGGAATTCGCAAGCTGCGCGAGGGAAAAATTCGTCTGCATGTCAAAACTCTGCGAAGAGGCGTCCGGGCTCAAGAATCCCGTGCGGATCGAACGCGGCCTTCAGCCGTCGCGACAAAGCGGCGAGGGCCGCCGGCTGCGGCTCGAACACGTCAATGCGCGCGCGAAACTCGGCGGGCGCGCGAACCAGGGTCGCATGGCCGCCGCCATTGGCTGCGATCGCGCGCCTGATGACGCCTGCGCCCGCGTCCGAGCCAAGATCCGCCGAGGCGGCGAGCGCGAGCCAGACGAGGCCGCCCGACCAATCAAACAAAGCCTCGCAGGGGAAAGCGCGCGCCGCGGCTTCGGCGATTTTCGGCCCCGCCATGGGTGCTACGGAAATTTTCCATATGAGGTTTTCGCTTGGGGCCGCGAGCGGCGCCGCGTCGCGGATCGCCCGCCACAGATTTTCCGACCCGGCTGCGTCGAGCCGCTCGGCGGCGCCGAAAGGCTTCAGGCTCGCCGCCAATTGGTCGAACCTCGCATTGACCGAAGCCGCGAAGCCTTCGAGGCGCAAGGCGGTGACGGCGGATGGAAATCCCTGCCGGCGCGCGGCGGCGGCCGGCAAATGGGCCGCGCCCGAGACGTCGACCGGCGCGCCCATCGCGGCGCAAAGCGCGGCTATCGCCTTAGCCGAATCGAGGCCAGCGAGGACGAGGGTCGCGCGCGTCTCCGCGCGGGGCAGAACTTTCATCGTGATTTCGGTGGCGACCGCGAGCGTTCCAAACGATCCGGCGAGGCCGCGCGGCAGATCATAGCCGGTCACGTTCTTGACCACCCGGCCGCCGGCCTTGAAAGGCTCGCCGCGGCCGGAGACCGCCTTCACGCCGAGCACATGATCTCTGGCGGCGCCGGCCTTGATGCGGCGCGGCCCGGAGAGATTGGTCATGAGGCAGCCGCCGAGCGTGCCGCTCCCGGCGCCGAGAAGCGCGTCAAAGGACATGGGCTCGAAGGCCAGTTCCTGGCCGTTTTCGGCGAGCAGCGCCGCGATCGCCTCGACGGGAGTCGCGGCGAGGGCCGAGAGCACAAGCTCCTCGGGTTCGTAAAATATCACGCCGGAGAGAGCCGAGAGGTCGAGGCAGCGCTTGGGCTTCCCCGGCCGGCCCAACGCCGCCTTGGAGGCGAGGCCGGTGACCGCAAGCGGCGTCTTAGACGCCGCCGCGAGGGTCACGGCGGCCGCCACCTCGGCGGGATCGGCCGGGACGAGAGGGGACATAAAAAGGGCCTTGGCGTCGAAGCTGGGGTTAGGAGCTTATAGATTTTTCCAGTTATTCGGAACAGGCGGGGGTAGAAAGTTTGGCGATGGGTTGGCGCGGATTTGGTCCGCGTTGCGCCAATTGCGGACCCAAGCGACGGCGGTTTGTGAGTAAATCAAGAATTACGTACAAAACACACCGCCTTGATTTAAAACCGGGTAGTGTCCTAATTTGAAATCAGCGGATTTTCGGCTCATACTCATAGGCTTTTAGGCGCGTTCTTGCCTTCTCCAGTTCGTCTGGAGTGAAAAGGCTGTGCCAGCGCTCGTTTTCAACGATCATAGCTTCTACTGTTAAATCTAGGCGCTTCCTGAGGTACAAAGCTGTATACCCATCCGAGGGTTTAGCGGCGTTGATAAGGGTTTTCGCCGTTATGCAGCCTCCCTTGTCAGTAATCATCTGAAGGAAGATGGTCGCATTGTATTTTGCTTCTGATTTTGCACGTCGATAGATATCGAACATTGCTTCATTGAATTGTGCGTCTAAGTCAGCCATTGCGATGTTCCGCCACGATAGCCGCCCTTACCGCATCTTGAGGCGATCTAATCCCACCCAAATGCAAAACGGCAAAGAACCTCCGCTTGTCGCTTCCCTCGATCGGAGAGGACCACGCATAGGCGCGCGTCGATTTAGCGTTCCCCTCTAGGTCGAAAACTTCAACCACGCCTTCCCATACGGGTTGGCCCTGGAATGTCTCTTTGACCGGAATGGATTCGATATACGTCGCCGTCCCGCCATGCTGGGATTCGATCGAGCTTTTGAGATCGTCTATGCTCACGGTCTCACCTCGCCCAATAGGGGACGTAGCGGGCATTACGCTTTCCTTGGTCTTCATCAGCCGGAATATTGAGCGCGATACCGTGTTCGTCTTAAACGGCGTTTACAAAGAGAGTATCGTCCTCAAGGACTACGTCTACGTCGTGGGCCAGGACGCGGACCGGACCATCATTAGGGGCAACGGATCAAAAGCGGTCGTGGAAGGGGCCAATTATGCCGGGATTAAAAATGTCACCATCGAAAACGGCGGCACGGGAATTCTCTGCAAAAACACCAACCCGACCATCGAACATACGATTGTCCGCAATAATAAAAAAACCGGCATTCATTGTCTTATATCCCTACCCGAAATCAGAAACAATCTCATTTACTCGAATAAATGGAGCGGAATTTACTGCGAACTGATCACCAACGCCCAAAAAACGTCGATTAGCCATAATATGCTGGCGGACAATGGGTATAGCGGGGTGATGCTTGCCAACCGCAGCGAAGTGCTTTTACAGGACAATATTTTTTACAGAAACGTCCAGTATGGGATTTATGTCAATGAGGAT
>CAWESJ010000042.1:0-9367 GCA_963811015.1 uncultured Alphaproteobacteria bacterium
CCGCCTCTATCATGACGCGGGGTTAGAGGGCAAATTTGCGGTCGAGCTCATGGCTGTGAACGCTCCCCAACAATCGTTCGATATTCCAAACGATTTCGTCTATTTTCACAAACAGGATTTTTTACGGACGGGATAGGCCATGGGCGTCGAAGGGCGTGACAAGGTGAAGGTTTTGGAGGCCGGGGCGCTCGCTTTGTCGAGCCAGCTCGGCAAGACCGTGCAGCGGCTGCGCAAGGCCTATAATCTTTCCCTCTCCGAACTCTCCGAGCAATCGGGCGTGGCCAAGTCCATCATCAGCCAGATCGAGCGCAACGAGACCAATCCGACGCTCGCCACGATCTGGCGCCTGGCGCAGGCTCTCGATGTTTCGATCGAGCGCGTTCTGCAGGCGACCGACGACGAGCCTTTCCTTGAAAAGACCTCGCGTGGCGACACCCCGATCCTAGTGTCGGACGACGGCAAATGCCGGCTCGCCGTCGTCGGCTGGATCAAGACGGTCGAATGGCTGCAATGGTATGATTTCTCCGCCGATCCCGGCGGCGTGCTCGAATCCGACGCGCATCAGCGGGGTTCGGTCGAAAGCCTGTCGATCAGCGAGGGCGAGCTCGAGGTCGAGGTCGGCGGCGCGATCGAGCGGGCGACGGCGGGCGAAACCTTGCGCTACCGCTGCGACCGGCCGCATACGATCCGCAATGTCTCGCAAGCGCCGGCCTCGGCCCTTATGGTCTGCATTCTCAAGGCGGCGGCGATGGAATAGGCCGCCACGCTTGCGCCCGGTCATTCGGCGGCGGAGCGATCCGCGGCGAGGCCAGACTGCCCGAATAGCCGGGCGCTCGCGCTTTCTCTAGCTTTGCCTTTATTGCGGTCCCGCGCAACCAGCGTGTAGACGGCGGGCGTCACGAAAAGCGTGAAAATCGTTCCGAGGCTCATGCCGGATGCGATGACGACGCCGATCGCGAACCGGCTGCGCGCGCCGGCGCCGTCGGCGATCATCAAGGGGATCATGCCCACAACCATGGCGGCCGTCGTCATGAGTATTGGGCGCAGCCTTACGGCGGCCGCATGCACGATCGCCGCGCGGCGGTTCATGCCTTCGTCTTCCTGCAGGCGATTGGCGAATTCCACCATGAGAATGCCGTGTTTGGAAATCAGGCCGATCAGGGTGACGAGGCCGATTTGCGAATAGATGTTCATGCTCGCCGCGCCGACGACGCCGAGCAGGTTTAAAGGCAGCAACGCGCCGAACATCGACGTCGGCAAGGCGATCAGAATGATGATCGGATCGCGAAAGCTTTCGAATTGCGCCGCCAGCACCAGAAAAATCACGATGAGCGCGAAAAAGAACGTGGCGAGCAGCGTATTGCCTTCCTGGACATATTGCCGGCTCTCGCCCTGATAGTCGACCGAGAAGCCCTCCGGGAGCAGTTCGGCCGCTTTCTTCTGCAGGAAGGCGATCGCCTCGCCGAGCGTATGGCCGGGGAACGGCACCCCTTGCAGGGTCGCCGAGTTCAATTGCTGGAAGGTCGGCAGGCCGTTCGGCTGCACGCTGATCGAGACGCTCGCGACCGTCCCCAGGGAGACGAGGTCGCGCGAGGCGGTGCGCAGCTGATAGCGAGTCAGCCATTCCGGCGTCAGCCTGAAGTCCCTCGGCGCCTGCGCGATCACTTCATAGCTGCGGCCGTTGAGGCTGAAGCGGTTGACGTAATTGCCGCCGAGCAGGGTGGCGAGGGACGAGCCGATCTCCTGCATGCTGAGCCCGACCCGATTCGCCTTGTCGGCGTCGATCTTGAGCTCGATTTGGGGCAGGTCGAATTTCAGATCGCTGTCGGTGAAGATGAACAGGCCGCTTTCACGCGCCGCGGTCTCGAGCTTCGCCATGACCTCGGCGATCTGCCGATAGTCGCCGATGCTGCGGATGACGAATTGAAGCGGCGGCCCGCCGGTTGAGCCCGGCAGGGCGGGCGGCGAAAAGGCGATGATCTGCGCGCCCGCCACATTGGCGAGCTTCGGCTGCAAGGCCTGGATGATCTCCTTTTGGTTGCGCTTGCGCTCGCTCCATGGCTTCAGGATGAGGCCGCCGAGGCCTTGATGCACGCCGCCCGACCCGTTGATCAGAAAGACATGCTCCTTTTCCGGGATCTGGTCGGCGGCGGTCTGCACTTCGGCGGTCGCCTTTTCCATGTAATCGAGATTGGCGTATTGCGGCGTCTTGATCAGGGCGAAGATCGCGCCTTGATCCTCCTCGGGCGCGAGTTCCTTCGGGGTCGTCATGAACATGATCGTCGTCAGCGCGAGAATTCCGACGAGGACCAGGACGGTCAGGGCGCGAAAATTCAGGCTCGCTTCGAGGAGGCTCTGGTAGCGCCGGCGGATCCAGTCGAACATCCGGTCGAGGAACCCGACAAAGCCGCGCGCCTCGCCCTGCCGCGGCTTCAACAGAAGCGCGCACATCATCGGCGACAAGGTGAGCGCGATGACGCCGGACACGACGACCGCCCCGGCGAGCGTGAAGGCGAATTCGCGAAACAGCGCCCCGGTGAGGCCTGAGACGAAGCCGATCGGCGCATAGACCGCGGCGAGGGTGATTGTCATCGAAATGACCGGGCCGGTGATCTCGCGCGCGCCTTGAAGCGCGGCCTCGGTCGGCTCCATTCCCTCTTCCATGTGGCGGTAGACGTTCTCGACCACGACGATTGCGTCATCCACCACGAGCCCGATCGCGAGCACGAGCGCGAGCAGCGTCAGCAGGTTCAAGGAATAGCCGAGCGCGAAAAGGACGATCATGACGCCGACAAGCGACAGCGGGATGGTCACGATCGGAATAAGCGTCGAGCGCAGATTGCCGAGAAAAAGAAAGATCACGATGACGACGATGAGCGCGGCTTCGGCGAGCGTCTTTTCGACCTCGTGGATCGAGGCGCGAATGAAATTCGTCGCATCATAGGCGATGGCGCCGTCGACGCCGATGGGGAGTTGCGCCTGGATCTCCGGAAAGGCCTTGCGGACCGCGGTGATCACGTCGAGGGGATTCGCCGTCGGGGTCGCGTAAATGCCGACGAAGACGGCCTTCAGCCCGTCGAAGGCGGAGGAGGAATCGACCAATTCCGGCCCGAGCTCGATTTCGGCTATGTCGCCGAGCCGGGTTAGCGCGTCGCCGCGCGCTATCACGATGAGCTGGCCGAAGGCTTTGGCCGAAATCGAGCGAGGTTTGCGCATTGATGCTGGTTTGGACGAAATCGCCTTTAACCTGGCCCGCGGCGGCGGTGAAATTATTCGCCGCCAGCGCGATCCTGACGTCGTTCGGGGTCACGCCCCGCGCCGCCATCCGATTGGGATCGAGCCACACCCGCATCGCGAAAGTCTGGCCGCCGAGGATTTGCGCGTTGGCGACGCCGTCGATGGTCTGCAGCTTCGGCTGAACGACCCTCGTGAGGTAATCGGTGATCTGCGACGCGTTGAGCTGCTTCGAGTTAAAGGACATGTAGAGCAGGGCGGTCGAATCGCCGGTCTGCTTCACGACGACAGGGTCGAGCGCCTCGCGCGGCAGAACATATTTGACCTGGTTCACTTTCGACAGGACGTCGGCGACCGCCCGGTCCGGATTGGCGTTCAGCAGAAGATTGAGGGTGATCGTCGAGACGTTCTGCTGCGAGTTGGACACCAGCGTGTCGACGCCCTCGGCGCTCGCCACGGCCTGGGCGATCGGCGTCGTGATGAAGCCCTTGATCACATCCGCATTGGCGCCCGGATAGGTCGTGGTGACGGTGATCGTGGTCGAGGAGAGCTCGGGAAATTGCCGGACCTGAAGCTTGAACGCGCATTGCAGGCCGACCAGCAGGATCAGTAGGCTGACCACGCTGGCCAGCACCGGCCGGCGTATGAAAATATCGGTGAATGACATTTTCTATTCCTTCGGCCGAACCGCCAGCGGTTCGAGACTGGCGCTCGGATCGACGCGCACGCGCTGACCCGGCTGCAGCTTGAGCTGACCTTCGATCACGATTTTTTCGCCGGGGCTCACGCCCTCGATGATGGCGACGCGATCTTCGCGGGTTTCTCCCACGCGCACGAAGCGGCGCTCCGCCTTCATGGGCGCGTCGCCATTCGCCGGAGCCGCTTGCGCCGCGCCGGGCTCGGGCGACGCCGGGGTCACGACGAAGACGCTGTCGCCATAGAGCGA
The DNA here is from genome assembly GCA_963811015.1 of uncultured Alphaproteobacteria bacterium. GTDB lineage: Bacteria > Pseudomonadota > Alphaproteobacteria > Rhizobiales > Beijerinckiaceae > Methylocapsa. The sequence goes on from CAWESJ010000042.1 coordinate 4,181, forward strand.
ATAGGTGATCGCCGTGCGCGGCAGGGTCACGACCTTCGCCGGCGCGCCGGCGACGACGTTCACATTGGCGAACATGCCGGGCAATAATTGCCGTTTCCTGTTCTCGAGCTCGCCGCGCACCAGGACATTGCGGCTTTCCTGAGCGATGCGGGCGTCGATGGTCTTGATGACGCCGCGAAAGGTCTTGCCTGGATAGGCGTCGACCGAGACTTCGACGATCTGGTTGGGCTTCAGGAGATCGAGCGATTTCTCAGGCACCGGAAAGTCGACGTAAATCGGGTCGAGCTGCTGCAATGTGATGAGGCTCGTTCCCGGCGACACGTATTGGCCGAGGTCGATCTTGCGAATCCCGAGCCGGCCGGCGAAAGGCGCGCTCAGGGTCTTTTGCGCGATGATTGCGCGCACCCGCTCGACCGCGGCCGCTGCGGAATTGCGGGCGGCTTCGGCGGCGTCGAAATTCGCCTTGGCCGTGTTGCCGCTGAGCGCGAGCTGGCGTTGGCGCTCGAGGGCGAAATCGGCGTTTTTCAGAGTCGCGAGATTATTCTTGAGATCGGCCTGCTCCACCGAATTGTCGATGTCGAAGAGGCGCGCGCCTTTTTCGACGTCCTGGCCCGACTCGACGCGCACGGCGACGATCGCGCCGCCGATCTGCGGCGACACGTCGATCCCCTGCACGGCGCGGAAAGTTCCAATGGCCGGCAGGCCGGGCGCCCAAACCTCGGACGCGGCCTCGCGGACCGCGACCACTGGGGCAGGCGGCGCCGCCTGAGAAATGAATGATTTGATCATTTGCGGCTTGAAGACGAATTGAAAATATCCGAGGCCGCCGCTGAGCGCGGTCAAAAAGATAAAGACCAAAGCAAAAATGACGATACGTTTCATTGGCTCGTCCAAGACCTCTTAAGACGGAGCGGACATGCCGCGCGCGCGGATCGCGCGGATTGTTTGCTCATTTCGAAATCGATTGGGCCGCCATTGCGGTTCCGCCGCCAAAAACCGAATCTGGCGCGTTTCAGGCCGAAGGGCGCGCCTATTTAGCGCGTTGCAAAATCGAACGCGGCTCTCACTATTAAAAGCAACCCTCCGCTGGCCAAATTATGGCGGGCCCGGGATTTCCATTAAATTACGCATGCAAAGTCCAGGAAAATCATACTCAACAAAATGTGACCGAACGGCTGCCGATTGGTCTTCGCCTTCGCGCGCGATTGTTTTCGCGTCCGAGCGATGGAAGGCTTCTAAAGCGCGTTCCGATTGGATGGACTTATCCAATCGATAAGAACTCGCTCCAGATCAATAAGTTGGAGCATGTTCTCATGAGACATCGGATATATCCGATGTCTTAATGTCGAAAAAGTCGATCAACTTTTTCGGAACATGCTCTAAGGCTTCGCCGCTATCGGGGTTGTCGCTTTTGCCAGAAAGGATCCCTCCGGGTCATGAACGCGCATGGGCTCAGCTTTCACGCGAAAGGCATGCATTGTTCCGGCTGCGAGCACATCATCGAAGACGCTGTGCGCAAGCTCCCCGGCGTGCAGCGGATCAAAGCCGATTATCCGACCGAGACGGTCGCGGTCGTCTTCGATCCAGCATTGACCAATGTCGAGGATATCTGCGCCGCGGTCACGCGCAAGGGCTACCGTTGCGCTCTGCCGGATGAGATCCCGGCCTCGGGCAATAGGTTCAAGACTCTCGCCGCCGCCATGCTTGGCCTTGTGGGCGTCCTCCTCATCATTTTTCTCGACGCCAAGTTTATCAGCCGGAGCGGCGCCCCCGACATCAGCCAGCATATGGGCTTTGGCCTCATTTTCCTCCTTGGGCTTCTCACGGGCTTTCATTGCGTCGGCATGTGCGGCGGCTTTCTCTTGAGCTATGCGGCGGAAGACGCGCGCCTGGGACGAAGCTCCTACCTGTCGCATGTGCTCTATGGCGCCGGAAAGACCCTCTCTTATACCGCCGTCGGCGCCATGTTCGGCTTGCTCGGAGCCGTCATCGCCTTCACGCCAATGCTGCGAGGCCTGGCGGGCGTCTCAGCCGGAATATTTCTGATCATCTTCGGCCTGAACATGCTGAGCCTTTTTCCGGCGCTCCGCAGAATTCGGCTCAAGCTCCCGGCCTCGCTCTCCTGGGCGGTATCGGGCCAGCGGACCCGCAGTCGCGGCCATCCCTTCGTGATCGGCCTGTTGAACGGCCTGATGATCGCCTGCGGCCCCTTGCAAGCCATGTATGTAATGGCGGCCGGAACCGGCAGCGCGATCGAAGGCGCGAAGATGTTGTTCAGCTTCGGCGTCGGAACCCTGCCGGTCCTCCTCAGCTTCGGCTTCCTGACCAGTCTGATCTCGGGGGCGCTGACCCATCAATTGTTGCGAGCCTCGGGGGCGATCTTGATCCTTTTGGGCGCGGTCATGATCAATCGCGGCCTGATCTTGACCGGCGCGGGTTATGATTTGCAGTCCCTTTTTACCTCAGCCTCGAACAGGCTTGGCCTCGCGCCGAGTCCTCGTCTGACCTCGGCGCCGGAGGCCAATGTTCAAACGATTGCGATGAATGTCGTCAAATCGGGCTTCGAACCGAATCATTTTGTCCTGCGCCGGGGAGTTCCGGTCAAATGGGTCATTGACGGCAAGGAGGTCACCGAGTGCAACCGGCGTATCCTCGTCCCCAAGCTTGGCTTGGAGATCGACGTCAAGGAGGGTCCGCAGACGATAGACTTCACGCCCAAGGAGGCAGGCGTCATTCCTTGGAGCTGTTGGATGGGAATGCTGCATGGCCAGTTTGAGGTGATCGACGAGCCGCTCGTAAAGCAGAGGGAGCAGCCAGGGGGCGTTTCCAACGAGCAAGCGGGTACGCCGGCCGCCGCGCCGCCGTCGCCCTCTTCCAGCGCGCCGGCGGCGTCCCAGCCGACCGAGGCTTCTGTCCCCGCGCCCGCCAGGATCGAAACCTATACGGTCAAAGCGGGCGAGTCCTTGAGCGGCATAGCGGCCAAGCTCTATGGCGCGCCGCAAAAATGGCGCGCGATCGTGAAAGCTAATCCGGGCCTCGATCCGCGCCGGTTGCGCCCCGGCCAAGTCATCAAGCTCCCGAATTCCATCGGCGAGAATTGAATCGGCGGCGCGCTCGATAGGGCGAAGACCGGCCGGGTCCGGACTGGAGCTCGCCTCGCGATGCTCAGCTCAGGACGCCATATGTCTTGAACCAGGCCTGGGTTTCCCTCCAGGCGTCTTCGGCCGCGTCTTGGCGATAGCTCGGCCGATAATCGGCGAAAAACCCATGCGGCGCGTCAGGATAGATCTTGAACGCGGCGGTCTTGCCGGCGGCGCGCAATTTCGCCTTCATGTGTTCGACCTGATCGACGCTGATCCCGGCGTCCGCGCCGCCATAAAGACCAAGCACGGGCGCCTTGACCTCGGCGGCGAGATCGAAGGCGTTTTTCGGCATGCCGTCGCGCGGCGGGTCCATCAAGGTTCCGTAAAAGGCGACGCCCGCCTTGAGGCCTGGATTATGCGTCGCATAGAGCCAGACGGTCCGCCCGCCCCGGCAAAAGCCTATGATCCCGAGCCGGCTCGCGTCCCCACCTTCGGACTTGGCCCAAGCTACGGTCGCATCGAGATCGGCGAAAAGCTCCTGGTCCGGCTTGCTGTTGACCAAGGGCAGGAGCTGTTGAATGTCGCTGATCTTCGCGAGGTCGCCCTTGCGGAAATAATAATCCGGCGCGACCGCGAAGGCGCCGAGCTTGGCGAGCCGGCGCGTCACATCCTTGATATGTTCGTGCAGGCCGAAGACTTCCATGGCGACGAGAATGATCGGCGGGTTCACGCCTTGCGCGGGCTTGCCGAAATAGACCGGCATCTCCCCGTCGGCGAGTTTTATTTTCGCGTCGCCGGCAATGAGCCCGGCGGCGTCGGTCTTGACGACATCGGCGCTGACCGGGCCGGCGGCGAGCGTATAGCCGGCGCCGGCGGCGGCGGAGGCCGTCATGAAGGCGCGGCGCGACAGGGCGGGCGCCTCTGTGCTCGAGCCTTCGATTGGCGCTTTCGGCTTTGCATCGGACATGCGTAATCTCCCGGCGACCTGTTCAACAACCATCCTGTTCAACAACCATGCCTGCCTAAAATATCCGACAGGAAATGGTCAGCGGAACGGTTTCTTCGACCTGCTTCGCAAAATGGGACGTCGGCACATCCTTCGCGCCGATTTCGCAATGATAGGCGACCTTTAAATGCCTCCATCGATAGGGATCCTGGTCTTTCGCCGCCCAGCCGTTGGCCGGCGGGATCGCGCACTCCGGCTGGCCGTCGCAGGTTTCTTTCGCGTAGAAGGTCAGGTCCGTCCACCCGCAGCAATCCGTCCACAGGCTGGCCTTCTCCACGCTTATCAGCGGCAAAATGGATTTCTCCCTGACCCATTGTCCGGAGACGCAAACATAGATCTGGCGATCCGCTTGTTTAAGTTCCGCTCTGTCCGCGTAGTTTAAATCTCTGTACGAACATCCAGCCGCCATGGATGGACATGCGCATGCCAAAATAAAGAGTGGCGCTAATATCGCGGCGACGCAAATTGTCTTGGCCTTCATGAAGTAAATATAATCCCCCGGCATTTGCGCTCCTGCAAAATTATGCGTCGTTTCAAGCCTGGACCATGTCTCGAAAGGCGGATCGACCTTTCGATCAGAACTTGCCTTGGCCGCCGCCCGACAAGGCGCGCCGGACCGCGTCGCGCCAGCCTTCGATCAAGCGCGTCCGCTCCGCCGGCGCCATTCGGGGCTCGAACCGCGCGCCCAGCGTCCAAGCGTGCGCAATGGCCGCGAGATCGGGATAGACGCCGGTTGAAAGCCCGGCAAGAAAGGCTGCGCCCTGGGCCGTGATCTCCAGCATGACCGGCCGCTCGACCGGCGCTTCCAGGATATCGGCGAGAAACTGGCAGAACCAGTCGTTCGCGGCCATGCCGCCGTCGACGCGAAGCGCCGTGTCCTGCCCCTGGAGAGCTTCGCCGCCGGCCATAGCCTCCATGAGGTCGAGAGTCTGGTAGGCGATGGATTCCAGGGCGGCGCGAACAATATGCGCCGGACCTGAATCGAGGGTCAGGCCGCAGATCAGGCCGCGCGCGTGCGGGTCCCAATGAGGCGCCCCGAGGCCGACGAAGGCCGGGACCATATAGACGCCGTGATTGCTTTCTAGCCAAGCAATGCGT
>CAWESJ010000043.1:0-7495 GCA_963811015.1 uncultured Alphaproteobacteria bacterium
ATTTGAGCGATTCCTTTTCGATCAGATGAGTCCATCCGATCGGGAAGCGCTCCAGGAGATCCGCCATGAGCGAAATGCGCCTCGTCGTCGCCGGCGCTGCCGGACGCATGGGCCGCGTCCTCGTCCAGGTCATCCATGAGACCCCGGGCGCGACCCTCGCGGGCGCCATCGAGGGGGCGGATTCGATCGCGCTCGGCCAGGACGCGGGGCTCCTCGCCGGCTGCGGCCAGACTGGCGTTGAAATCACCGGCGACCCTTTGAGCGCGATCCTGGGGGCCGACGGCCTGCTCGATTTCACCTCGCCCGAGGTCAGCGTCGAGCTTGCCGCCCTAGCGGCGCAGGCGCGCATCGTTCATGTCATCGGGACGACCGGTTTCTCCGCCGCACAGCTGGCGAGCATCGAGGCGGCGGCGCGCCATGCCGTGATCGTGCGCTCCGGCAATATGAGCCTCGGGGTCAATCTTCTCGCGGCCTTGGTTGAAAAAGTCGCCCGCACGCTCGGCGTCGAATATGATGTCGAGATTGTGGAGATGCACCACCGCATGAAGGTCGACGCGCCGTCGGGCACGGCGCTCCTGCTCGGCGAAGCGGCGGCGAAAGGGCGCGGCGTCTCGCTCGACCAGGTCGCCGTGCGCGGGCGCGACGGACATACGGGCGCGCGCAAGCCGGGCGATATCGGCTTCGCCTCGCTGCGAGGCGGAACGGCGGTTGGCGACCACAAGGTGATTTTCGCCGGGCCTGGGGAGCGCATAGAGCTTGCCCACGCCGCCGAGGATCGAAGCATTTTCGCGCGCGGCGCCGTGCAAGCGGCGCTCTGGGGCAAGAGCCGCAAGCCCGGCCTCTATGCGATGGCCGACGTGCTGGGGCTCAACGCATGAGCGCGGCCTTAGAGCATGTTCCGAAAAAGTTGACCGACTTTTTCGACTTCAAGACATCGGATATATCCGATTGTCTCATGAGAACATGCTCCAACTTATTGATCTTAAGCGAGTTCTTATCGATTGGATGATTCCATCCAATCGGAACGCGCTCTAGCCAGGCCGGCGCCAAAATTCAGATTGGTCAAAGATCTTGCGGCGGCTTCCGGCCAATCGGAATCGATCGGACGACGAATACGGAGAGCCTCTTGAGGACCAAGAGGCTCTTGAAAGCGATAGGCCGCGCCCCCGTCTCGGAGAGCGCGGCCCTTTGCACGGACTTCCCGGGGGCCAAAGGGAAGTTCGTGTGACAGTTTGACGACAGCTAGCTTCCAATGTCCAGCACGGACGCGGCGAGATGCGCGTCGCTTGTCTTCGCCAAAGAAGAAGCGCCCAGGGGCGCCCATTGATCAAAACGCGCCAAAGCGCCGAGCGCGACGGCCGCGAAAGCCAAAACCAGAATGAGAGCGAGAGAAACCTGAAATTGCCGTCGCGCGGATTGCGGCTTGACGCCACGGAAAAAGCCGGCGTCCGGGGTTTGGTCAATACGATAGGCGCTGAACATGCCGGAACTCCGCTCCTACGCTCAATCCTTCAGATTCGTTGACGCCTCTATGCAGGGTCTAAGGCGCGATGCCTGTGCGCGGACGCACGCGCCGCGCCCAGGAGCTCTTTTCTCGCGCACTCCGGTAAAGAATAAGTTTGGTCAACAAACGCAGCCGACCCATAAAAAGTTTCAGCGTTAATGCTTCTTTGCTCGAGCGAGGCCGCACGGAGCCCGCTGGAAAACCAACCTGCGCTTGGAGCATGTCGTGAAAAAGGCGCGGTCATCTTCATCACAAGTTCCGCCTTATAAAATTTATTTTATATTCTACTATTGCGATGCGACGCATTCGTCCGCCCAAGCCCATCGCCGGCCGGCGCGCATCCTTTATTGCCCTCAAGGTTGCCGCAACCTAGAGCGCGTTCCGATTGGATGGAAATCATCCAATCGATAAGAACTCGCTCCAGATCAATAAGTTGGAGCATGTTCTCATGAGACATCGGATATATCCGATGTCTTAATGTCGAAAAAGTCGGTCAACTTTTTCGGAACATGCTCGAGAGCGAGTTCCGATTGGATGGAAATCATCCAATCGATAAGAACTCGCTCCAGATCAATAAGTTGGAGCATGTTCTGATCGAAAAAGTCGGTCAACTTTTTCGGAACATGCTCTAAGGTCCGCTTCGTTTTTGCGCGCGTCTGACCGACCCCGCCCACAGGGAGCCTTGTTCCATGCCTTTCATCGCCGACGCCTTGCTGCGGGTGAAGCCTTCCGCGACGATCGCTGTTACGCAGAAGGCGCGCGACCTCAAGGCGGCGGGACGCGACATCATATCGCTGTCGGTCGGCGAGCCGGACTTCGACACGCCGGACAACATCAAGAAGGCGGCCATCGCCGCGATCGAACGCGGCGAGACGAAATATACGCCGGTCTCAGGCATCCCGCCGCTGCGCGAAGCGATCGCGCAAAAATTCAAGCGGGAGAACGATCTCGATTACAAGGCCTCGCAGACGATCGTCGGCACCGGCGGCAAGCATATTCTCTTCAACGCCTTCCTCGCCACCATCAATCCCGGCGACGAGGTGATCATCCCCGCGCCCTATTGGGTGAGCTATCCGGACATGGTGCTGATCGCCGGCGGCGCGCCCGTGCCCGTTCCGACGCGGATCGAGCAGGGCTTCAAGCTGCAGCCGGAAGCGCTCGAAAAGGCGATCACGCCGAAGACCAAATGGCTGCTCTTGAACTCCCCGTCGAACCCGTCGGGCGCCGCCTATACGCGGGCCGAATTGAAGGCGCTGACCGACGTCCTGCTGCGCCACGAACATGTCTGGGTGCTGACCGACGACATTTACGAGCATTTGATCTATGGCGATTTCGCCTTCGCGACCCCGGCGCAGGTGGAGCCCAACCTGATCCATCGCACGCTCACCATGAACGGCGTGTCGAAATCCTACGCCATGACCGGCTGGCGCATCGGCTACGCCGCCGGCCCGGAGAAGTTAATCAAGGCGATGGACATGCTGCAGGGGCAGCAAACCTCGGGCGCCTGCGCGATCGCGCAATGGGCTTCGGTCGAGGCGCTGAACGGGCCGCAGGATTTCATCGCCGAGCGGCGGAAAATTTTCGAGGCGCGGCGCGATCTCGTCGTCTCGATGCTGAACCAGGCGAAATATTTGCAATGCCCATCGCCGGAAGGCGCGTTCTATGTCTATCCCTCTTGCGCCGAGGCGATCGGCCGGAGGACGCCGCAAGGCAAGGAAATCGGCTCGGACGAGGATTTCGTCGCGGCCCTTTTGGAGGCGGAAGGCGTCGCGGTGGTGCAGGGTTCGGCCTTTGGCCTTGGGCCGAACTTCCGAATTTCCTATGCGACGGCGACCGCCGTGCTCGAAGACGCTTGCGCGAAAATTCAGCGCTTTTGTTCGGAGTTCTGCATAGAACCTCTCGCGACCGCGGCCCCGCGCGATCGAAATGAAATGGAATTGGCCAAATTGAAGTCGAGAGTTGGGAGCGCCTATGTTCAGGGATGACGCAAGCGGCGGCGGCCGCAAAGCTTCTCGCAATGTCTTGGGCGAGCCTTTGGCGAGCTGCTCGTTTGATCCGCTCACCGGTTTTTTGCGCAATGGATGTTGCGACACGGCCGCCGAAGACCTCGGCAGCCATACGGTCTGCATTGTCGCGACCGAGGACTTTCTGGCTTTTTCCAAGGCGGCCGGAAATGATCTCTCGACGCCGGCCCCGGAATATGGATTTCCCGGAGTGAAGCCAGGCGATCGCTGGTGCCTCTGCGCGCCGCGCTGGCAGGAAGCTTTCAAGGCCGGCAAGGCGCCGCCCGTGGCGCTTCAGGCGACTCATGAAGGCGCGCTCGAACATTGCGCCCTCGCCGACCTCAAGCGCCATGCGATGGATCTGTCGTAGAGCCGCCGACTGGCGATCATAGGCCGGCCCAGGCTTCGCTTGCGCCGAAGCTCATGCGGCCGGGATCTTGATTTGCCGACGCGCCGTCCCCCGTCCGCGACAGCCGAACCGGCATTGTTACGTTTTGTAACCGGAATTGACTGCTTACGCTAGAGCTTTGTAGTACAAGGTTTTTTGACGATTTTAACCAGATGATGACGGCTGTTGCGGGGAGTTATCCAAAGATCGGCTTTTGCTCAGCGGGACGCATGATGCTATGCGTCGATCTACAATCATCAGATCCGTTCGATCCAGCGTCGTCGCGCGTCCACATCCTTCGAAGCGTTTCATGAACTCGTTTTGGACTGCCGAATTTCGTGTCTAAAATCAACAGCCTCGCCGACTACGCAACCAAGCGCTTCCGCCTTGCCGGAAAGGCCTATCTCGAAGGCGGCGATCCATTTTTCGCGGCGACCGACAGCTTGCGCCAGGAGGCCAAGCTCAAGGGCCGGCGTTTCGTCAGCTTCGCCAATTACGATTATCTGGGCCTCGCCTCGCATCCCGCCGTCAAGGCCGCCGCCGCCGCCGCGCTGGAAACTTTCGGGGCCGGCGCGCTCGCCTCTCGCCTCGTCGGCGGCGAGCGGTCCACGCATCGCCAATTGGAAGCCGCTCTCGCGGGTTTTCTCCGGGCCGACGCGGCGCTGACGTCTCGTCAGCGGCTATCTGACCAATGTGACGACGATTTCGCACATATTGGGCTCGCGCGACGTCCTTTTCATCGACGAATTGTCGCATAACAGCATCGTCAGCGGAGCCAAAAGCACGGTCGCCGAAACCATTCTATTCCGCCACAACGACCTCGACCATCTCGACTTCCTCCTGCGCGAGAGACGCGACAATTACCGCAATGCGCTGGTCGTGGCGGAAGGCCTCTACAGCATGGACGGCGACGTCGCCGATCTCGCCCGGCTCGTCAGGATCAAGGAGCAGCGCAGCGCCTGGCTCCTGATGGACGAGGCGCATTCAATCGGCGTGCTCGGCGCCGAGGGGCGAGGCCTTTGCGAACATGTCGGGATCGATCCGCGACGAATCGACCTCATCATCGGCACATTGTCGAAGACACTCGCCTCATGCGGCGGCTTCGTCGCGGGCAAGGCGCCAGTGATCGAATGGCTGCGCTACACGCTGCCCGGCTTCGTCTACAGCGTCGGGCTTTCGCCGGTCATAACGGCCGCGGCGGAAGCCGCCTTGCACTTGATGCAACAGGAGACCTGGCGGCTTGAGCGCTTGCGCCAGAACGCCGATCTTTTCATGCGGCTCGCGCGCGAAGCCGGCCTCGACACCGGGCCGGCCATCGGCCGCGGCGTCGTCCCGATCCTTTTCGCCGACAGCATGGAGACCCTCGCCGCCTCGAGCCATTTGATGAGCCATGGCTATTATGTCCCGCCGATCATTCAAATCGGGGTGCCGAAAGACCAGCCGCGGCTTCGATTCTTCCTGTCGGCATCGCATACGGAAGCCGAGATAAGTGGCGTCATCGAGCTTTTGGCCAAGCGCAAAAGCGTCCAATCGGCGCCGGCGCATTCCTTGAGCGCGGCGACCTGACGGCGGCGCTGGCGGGCCTTTGTCGCGCGCGCGTCGATCTCCCTTCGTCGGGCGGAGCTCATTGCGCCTTATCCATTGCGCCGCGCCCATTGCGCCTCTTGGCATGATCAGGCCCAAGCCAGATCCGACTCAAATCCAGGGAGCCGAGGCGGCGCGCCGAAGGAGGATAGGCCATACCCATGCCGACAATTGAGATCGCTCCAGCGGACGGGCTGCAAGACTTTCTGAACTTTTGCCGGCTGCCGCGCCTTCTCTACAAGGGTCAAAAGGGCTTCGCGCCGCCGCTCGACGTCGAGCGCTGGACCACGCATGCGGCGCGGCTCAATCCGCATTTCAAGCAGGTCCAGTCGCAATCCTGGCTCGCGCGCAAGGACGGAAAGCTCGCGGGCCGCATTTTCGCGCAAGTCTATGACGAGTCCATCACCCCGCTCGGCGCCTCGCGGGCGCAATTCGGCTGCCTCGACGCGGTCGAGGACGACGCGGTCATCGAGGGCCTGACGCAAGCCGCCGAGGCGTGGCTGCGCGCGCGCGGCGCCGAGATGGCCTTTGGGCCGTTCTCGCCATCCGTCTGGAGCGAATGCGGATTGCTGGTCGAGGGCTTGGAAGCCGCGCCCATGGTTTTCATGCCATGGCATCCGGCCTATTTGGCCCCGGCGCTCGAGCGCCTTGGCTATCGGAAGGCGCGCGACCTCATCTCCTACCGATATGACAAGAGCGAAAAAGATCTGCAGGCGCAGCCCGGCATATTGGCGCGGCCGGAATGGCGCGACAGGCTCGCGATCAGGACCCTGGATCTCAAGAACATCAAAAAGGAAGCCGAGATCATCGTCGATATTTTCAACGACGCCTGGAGCCAGAACTGGGGTTTCGTTCCTTTCGCCCTCGATGAGTTCCTGTCGAGCGCGGACGGCCTCAAGCTGGTCATGCCGCCGGAAGGCGGCTTCATGATCGAGCTCGACGGCGAGGCGCAGGCGTTCGGGATCATATTGCCGAATCTGCACGAGATCACCGCCGATCTCGGCGGCCGCCTGTTTCCTTTGGGCCTGCCGCGCCTTGTTTCGCGAATCCGCAACCACGCCTTCAAATCCGGCCGGCTTTGCCTTTTCGGCGTGCGGCGCGCGCTGCATCGCAGGGCCGCCGGCGGCGCGGTCATTCTCGCCTTTATCGAAGAATGCCGCCGGCGCGGCGCAAGGGGGCCGCTCGAACATGTCGAGTTCGGCTGGGTTTTGGAGGATAATATGGGCATGCGCCGGCCAATCGAGCTTTCGGGCGCGCGCATCGACAAGATTCATCGCATCTATGAAAAAAACCTCGCCGCTTGAATCCTCGTCGTCCCATCGATGCGATCCGCCGCATTGACCATCTCGGGGCAAGGCGGCACGCCTATCGGATACGGCGGCCGCCGCGCGACGCCCACCCCGTCAAGAGGAGATCGACGCATGAGCTTGCACGCTTTTGATTTCGCGTCCGGCGCGGCGGCCAAATCCGCAATATGGCGAGACGGCTTCATTCCCACCACTGCGAAACGTCCGCATGCGCAGCGTCGACGGGCGATCCTGCAAGCGCATCCTGAGGTAGAGGGCCTGATCGGCCGCGACCCGAGGACGGCGGCGGTCACGCTCGCCGTGGTCGTTGGCCAAACCCTGCTCGCCGCCCTCTTCGGCCATTTCGGGCTCGCCTATTGGTGGGCCGCCGTGCTCGCCGCCTTTTGCGTCGGCGCATTCGCCAATCACGCCATGTTCGTAGCCATCCATGACGCGACCCATAATTGCATATTCAAATCCAACGCCCTGAACAAATGGGTCGCGATCCTCGCCGATCTGCCCAATGCGGTTCCGACCGCGATGGGCTTTCGCTGCTATCACATGAAGCATCATTCGCATCTCGGCGATTACGATTACGACGCCGATCTGCCGAGCCGCTGGGAGGCGCGCATTTTCGGGCGCAGCCGCTGCGGCAAGGCGGCCTGGACGTTTTTTTTCGCGGTGTTTCAGCTCGCCCGCCTCGGCCGGTTGCAAGGCGCGGTGCCGATGT
>CAWESJ010000044.1:0-6031 GCA_963811015.1 uncultured Alphaproteobacteria bacterium
CGGTCAGGGGTGCCACAACATGGCACGTATTGCTCTTCTCGACGTGCACCCCAACACCGCCATCCTCGCCTTCACCGCAACCGTGTCGCTGCTCACCGGCATCCTCTTCGGGCTTACTCCCGCCCTTCGCTCCACGCGCGTCAACCTGGCCGCTTCCCTGAAGGAGAGCGCGCGCAGCGTGGCCGGCGGCAGCGGATGGCCGCTTGGCAAGCTGCTGGTGGTGGCCCAGGTCGCGCTTTCGCTTCTGCTGCTGGTCGGCGCCGGCCTGTTTCTCCGCAGCCTGATCAACCTGCAGACCCTGGACGTGGGCTATTCGCGCGCGAATATCGCCGTGCTGCGGGTTGACCCGACCGCCAGCGGCTACGCGATCCCGCAACAACTGCCGCTCACGCGCCGGCTGATCGACCGTCTCCGCTCCATACCGGGCGTGGTCGGCGTGACGGTCTCAGAAAACGGAATCTTCGGCACCACCGATTCCGGCTCCGACGGCCTGCAAGTGGAAGGCTACACCGCTATGCGGCAGGAAGACCTGACCGCCAGCGTCGATCAGGTGGGCCCTCGCTATTTCGGCGTGGTAGGCGTCCCGATGCTGGCGGGGCGCGATTTCGACGACCGCGACACCCCCGGAAGCCCGCGCGTGGCCGCGCGCCCGGTCGGCGGCGGCGGGGGACAAAGCCGCGGAAGCCTGGCGCGCGCCATTGTCGAGCCTCCTCGCAAGCCCCGCGCGCGAATTCGCGGCGGTCTTGACCTTCGCCGTCAGAATTCGGCGAAATTATCCTGCTCGCCCGGCCCGGGCTTCGCGACGCAGTCGAAGGCGCCGATTTCGAGCGCGGCGATCGCGGCCGGCGCCCCGCGCGGTCAGGTTCGAGACCATGATCACGGGCGTCGGCCGCAGCCGCATGATCTTGTCGAGAAATTCGATGCCATTCATATTCGGCATCTCGACGTCGAGCGTGACGACGTCCGGGTCGAGAGCCTTGATCGCGTCGCGGGCCTCAGCGGATCGGCCGCCTCGCCGACGACCTCGAATTTCGGGATCGCGCTCAAGCACCATGCGGATGCAGGCCGCGCACGGTGCATGGAATCATCGACGACGAGGACGCGGACGGTCTTCATGCGCAGAGCCCTCCTTCAGCCGATAGGTCGTGACGCCCTCGCTTTCGAACAGAGCGGCGGCCGGACCCGTGACCCGTTCGGAATGGCCGATGTAAAGCCGTCCGCCGGGGCGAGCATGGGCGCGAAGCGGCTCCAGAGCTTGGCCTGCGTCGCCTCGTCGAAATAGATCGACGACGTTGCGGCAAAAGATAGCCTGGAAGCGTCCCCTCATCGGCCAGGGGCCGACGAGATTGAGCTCGCGAAACGCGACCAGCTGGCGCAGCGCCTCGGCGACGCAATAGGTTCGCGGGGCGCTCGCCGCGGGCGCCTCGCGCCGGGGCGAACCAGCGCCCGCGCAATTTCGCCGGGACCGGTTCGAGAATCAATTCGGCGTAGACGCCGCGCTCCGCCTCCGCCAGCATGTTGGGATCGATGTCGGTGGCGAGAATCTTGACGTCGAATCTGCCCGCGTCCGGCATGAGCGGAGAGCACGCTGAGCGCGATGGAATAGGGCTCCTGGCCGTTGGAGCAGGCGGCCGACCAGAGCCGCACGCGCGCGCCCTGGCGAGCCGCCTCGAGCAGCGGCGGCAGAGACCTGTCTCTCGAGATGCTCGAAATGATGCGGCTCGCGAAAGAAGCGGGTGACATTGGTGGTGAGCGCGGCGAGCATTTTCTGGCGCTCGTCGAGCGCCTTCGCGTTCGGCGACGAGGGCGCAATAGTCGCGAAAGCTCGCAAGGCCCAGCGCGCGCAGGCGCTTGGCGAGCCGCGAATAGACCAGCGCCGCCTTGGACTCGGGCAGATGAATGCCGGCGTCGGCGTGCAGCATCGCCGCGATCTGGCGGAAATCCGCGCGCGAAAGAACGAACTCGCCGGGCGCGAGGCTCGGGCTCCGTTCGACGCGCGGCGTCGGCGATCGGTGCGCCGCTCATGCCGCGTCCCGCTCCGGCGCCGGCAGGACATGGTCGAGCGCGATCAGGCTGATCATGCGGTGATCGATGGCGAGGACGCCGCGGACGAAGGTTTTCGCCATGTCCGAGGCGACGTCCGGGGTCGGCTGCACGCAGATCGTCGGTCACGGTCAGAATGTCCGACACGGCGTCGACCAGAAGGCCAACGACCTGTCGTCGATCTGGGCGACGATGATGACATGACGCGCCGTCGGCTCCGCCTGCGGAAAGCCGAGCCGCGCGGCGAGATCGACGATCGGCAGGACCGCGCCGCGCAAGATTGACGACGCCGCGCACGAAGCTCGGCGATTGCGGCAGCGCGGTCGCCGGCGTCCAGCCGCGGATTTCGCGCACCGACATGATGTCGACGCAGAATTCCTGCGCCCCGATGCGGAAGGCGATGAGTTCGCGGCCGCTCGTCGCCTCGTTCCCTGTTGATTTCGCGTCATGGTTTCAGCCTGCTGTTGCGAAGAGCGGTTCGAAGGAGGCGTCCGCGCGCGAGCTCGCGACGACGGCGTCGACGTCGAGGATCAGCGCGACGCGGCCATCGCCCAGGATGGTCGCCGCGGCGATGCCCTGGAACGTGCGATAATTCGCCTCAAGGCTCTTGATGACGACCTGGCGCTGGCCCAGGATCGCATCGACCAGCAGCGCAATGCGCGCGCCGCCTTCGGTTTCGACGAGCAGGGCGACGCCCGCGCAGCGGATCGGCGGCGTCGGCGCGATAGGCGAGCTCGCGGCCGACGTCGATCAGCGGCGTGAATTTGTCGCGGATGGCGATGACCCGCGCGCCGTCCGCCGAAGCCATGCACATCGGCGATTTTCGGCTGCAGCGTTTCGACGATCGCGGTCAGCGGCACGACGAGGGTCTGCCGCGCGACCGTCACCACCATGCCGTCGAGCACGGCCAGAGTCAGCGGCAGGCTCATCGTGAAGGTCGATCCCTGCCCCGGCCGCGAAGTGATCGAGATGCGCCCGCCGAGCGCCTGGATCGAGCGCTCGCACGACATCCATGCCGACGCCGCGGCCGGAAATGTCGGAAACTGTCGGCGGCCGTCGAGAAGCCGGGCAGGAAGATCAGATTGTCGATCTCCTCATCGGACAGGGTCGCATCGGCCGCGATGAGGCCCTTGCTCGACGGCGATCTGCCTTGACGCGCGGGCCGATTGATGCCGGCGCCGTCGTCGGAAACTTCGATGACGATGCGGCCGGAGCGGTGCAAGCGCCGACAGCCGCACGAGGCCTTCTTCCGGCTTGCCGGCGGCGAGGCGCGCTTCCGGCGATTCGAGCCCATGGTCGATGGCATTGCGGATCATATGGGTCAGCGGATCGGCCAGGCGTTCGATCACCGTCTTGTCGACCTCGGTGTTCTCGCCTTCGGTGACGAGACGCGCCAGCTTGCCGGTCATCGCGCGCGACTTCCCGCACAAGGCGCGGCATCCGCTGGAACACCGATTTCACCGGCTGCGCGCGGATCGCCATCACGCTGTCCTGGATCTCGCGGGTGAGTTGCTCCAGCTCGTCGAGGCCGGTCGCGACGCCCGAGGCGCGGGCGAGCCCCGCCTCCTGGACGCGCTGCGCCAGCATGGCCTGATTGATCACAAGCTCGCCGACAAGATTGATCAGCCGGTCGACGCGGTCGAGATCGACCCTGATCGTCGCCTGAGCGGGGCCGCCCGCCGCCGCCTGCTCCGGCTTCCGAGAGGCCGCCTCGCCCAAGGCCGGCGCGGGATTTTGCTGTCGCGCCGTCCCGAGATCAATCACGGCGGCGTCGGCGGCGGCCCCGCCCTGCGGCGCGTGCGGCGTCAGCGCGAAGAGTTCGGCTTCGACCGCCGCCTGCATTTTCTCGATCAGGGCGGCGACGCCGGACTCATCCAATTCGTCGCCTGCCGGGCGGCATTCAATGTCGAGCTCGCAATCCCATTCGACGAATTCGAACAGCTCGCGCACGGCGGCCTCGTCCTGCGCGGTCGCAAGCGCGATGCTCCAGGCGAGATAGGCGCCTTCCGGATCGAGCTCCGTCAGCAAGGGCAGGCCGGAAGCGTCGCAGGCGATTGTCGCCTCGCCGAGCCCTGCGAGCTCGCGCAGCAGCACGGCGGCCTCATTCGCCTTGGCGTAGAGCGCCGCCTTCGGCTTGAAGCGGATATGGAACAAGTTGCGGCGTGGCGCGGCCTCCATCGCCAACTCGTCGTCGAACATTGATTCGTCGATTGGGACCGGCGCGAAGTCCAGGGCTTCCATATCGGCGCTTTCGTCGGCGGCTCGATCCGCGTCGGCGTCGGCATCGGGGTCGAGAGCGCGAAGCGCGTCGGCGAGCGCGCCGCAACGGGCCGCGTCCACGCCGCCGCCGTCGCGCGCCGCCCGCACCAGATCGGCGAGGGCGTCGGCCGCGCGCAGCATCGCGCTCACCACGTCATGCGAGGGCGCGAGCCGGCCGGCGCGGACATGATCAAGGGCGGTCTCGAAAACATGCGCGAACTGGACGAGATCGTCGAGGCTGAAGGCGCCGGCGCCGCCCTTGATGGAATGCACGGCGCGAAAGACGGCGTTCACCGTCTCGGCGTCATGGCCGCCGTCTTGAATGGCGAGCAGCCCGGCCTCGAGCTCGGCGAGCTGCTCTTCGCATTCCTGAAAAAACGTCTGCTTGATCGCCGCCATCGCATCCATGGACGCATCCCTTTCCGGTTCAGGCCGCGACGCGGCGGATCGCGGCGACGAGCTTGACCGGATCGAAAGGCTTGACGATCCAGCCGGTGGCGCCGGCCCGCCGCGCCCGATCTTTCTTTTCGGCGTCGCTTTCCGTCGTCAGGACAAGGATCGGAACGGCGCGGTGGCGCGCGTCGCCACGAACGCCCTGGATAAAGCCGAACCCGTCCATCCGCGGCATGTTGATGTCGGTGACGATGACGTCGGGCGTCTCGCCGAGCAGAACTTCAAGCCCATGCAGGCCGTCCTCCGCCTGCACCACCCGATAGCCGGCGTCGGAGAGAGCCAGCTTCAGCATGTCGCGCATCGTGCGCGAATCGTCGACCGTGAGCACTGTCTTGTTCATTGCGGCGGTTCCTGATCGATGAAGTCCGCTGGGTCGATCCCGAGCCGCGCGAGGCCGTCGACGAAATCGGGAGACGGATTGACGAAGGCGAGCGGAACTTCGTCGGCCTTCCAGGACATGGCGGCGGAGAGAAGCACCTGCAGGCACTGGCCGCCGAGCCGCTGAACGCGGGAGGCGTCGACCGTCAGGTCCTCGCCCCTGCAGCGGAGGAATTCCGCGACGAGCGGCCCCGCCGCCTTCAAATCGAGAATTGCGGGCAGCTCCACCACGCGCGCGGCGTGATCCAAGCAAAGTGGAAGCTCGGGCATCAGAATTCCTCCCAGCCGTCCTCGGCTTGCGCCGGCTCCGCCTTGCGCAGGGCGCCGCCGCGCGCCGGCGCCTTGAGCGTCTTCAAGGCCGGGCGGGCCGCCTGGGGCGAGGAGCGCGGCTTGACGCGGATCGGCTCGACCGTCGCGCCCGCCTCCCGCCCGCCTTGCGAACCGCCTGCCTGGAAATGCCCGAGCAGACGCGCAAGCTCATCGCTCTCCTGGCTCAGCGAATGCGCCGCCGCCGTGGTTTGCTCCACCATGGCGGCGTTCTGCTGCGTCACCTGATCCATTTGATTGACCGCCGAATTCACCTGATGCAGCGCCGTCGCCTGCTCTTGCGCGCTCGCCGCGATCGCGGCGACGACCGAATTGATCTCGGCGACCTGCGCGACGATGCGGCCCAAGGCCTTGCCGGTCTCGCCGACGAGATCGACGCCCTGGCCGACCTGGGTCGTCGAAGCCGAAATCAGGGTCTTGATCTCTTTCGCGGCCTCGGCGGAGCGCTGCGCCAGCGCCCGCACCTCGGAGGCGACGACCGCAAAGCCCCGGCCCGCGTCGCCGGCCCGCGCCGCCTCGACCCCCGCGTTCAGGGCGAGCAGATTGGTCTGGAAGGCGATTTCGTCGATGA
>CAWESJ010000045.1:0-4866 GCA_963811015.1 uncultured Alphaproteobacteria bacterium
GGCAATGATGAGCCGCGCCTGATCGGGCTTCTCAACCGCATGAGGCTGTTTGCTTCGCCCGAGGTTGTTGGCGGAGCGGAGAAGGTGCTCAAAGTCATGGTCGAAATCTCGTTGAAGCCGAGTATCGAACTCCGACAGCTCGCAAAGGAGGCGCTAATCAAGGGCCTCGATCCCGAACCGCTTCTGGCGTTCAGCTCAACGTGCAGGGTCGACTTGGACAACGTACGCCGAACAACCGTGTAGGATAGCATTGCAGCGGAAATCGCGCGCCGCGACCACAAGTCGAACGTGCCGCCGCACCAGCGGCCGACCGGCGAGACCTCCGATGGCGGCGGCCAGCTGCATCGCGCGACGGCGGCCTATGCTCTTCATGCGAAAGGCTCCGCTTCCGCCAGCGTCATCTGGTACGGAGCATGAACGGCAGCGGAACGCCGCGGATCGGTCCGATTGGCGGAGCGAATGACGCTTCTGGCGCGTTCGCCGCGCGGCTCGGCCTCAAGCCGATCACCGCCTTCGCCGTCGGCCAGGAGCCCGCTCTGGCCGCGGAACTCACGACCCTCTTCGCCCGCTTGCGCCGGCTGCATAAAACGGCAGACTTCTTGCACTGCAAAGCGCAGCCAAGTTGGCAAGTGCAAAATAACGGACGCGAATGGACCTCACCACGGAAGTCAGCCCCAGCGAAGCCGGCACGATCCTGACGGTCGATCTCGACGCGATCGTGGCCAATTGGCAGACCTTGCGGGTCGTCTGCGGCGAGGCTGAATGCGCCGCCGTGGTCAAGGCCGACGCCTATGGGCTGGGTCTGGGTCCCGTCGTCGGGGCGCTATATGAGGCGGGCTGCAAGACGTTTTTCGTCGCGCACGCCTTTGAGGGCCGCGCCGCCCGCGCGATTGCGCCCGAGGCCGCGATCTTCGTGCTGAGCGGACTGCGGCCGGACACCGCGCCCCTTTACGCCGATTTCAATCTGGCGCCGGTGCTCTGCTCCGTGCCGGAGATCGAGGATTGGGGGCAATATTGCGCCGTGACGCGTCGGCGCACGCCGGAAGGCGGATTGCTTCCCGCCGCCTTTCGTCTCGAAACCGGCCTCAACCAGCTTGGCCTCAAGCCCTACGATCTCGAGCATGGCATTCATCTTTCGCATCTTTTCGACGTGAAGCTCGTCATGACGCAGCTTGCCCGCGCCGAGCATGAAGAGACGATCGCCAAGCAGATCGAGAAATTCGAGATGATGCGGGCGAGATTTCCGCATGCGCGCGCCTCGATCGCCAATTCAGGGGCGATCTTTCTCGAGGCCAATCCGCTCTATGATGTGGTGCGGCCGGGCTATGCGCTCTATGGCGGCAATCCGGCGCCGGGACGCCCGAATCCCATGAAGCCCGTCGTGCGGCTCGAAAGGCAAGTGATCCAGGTGCGCATTCTGGAGCCTGGCGAACGCGTCGGCGAAGATCAGGCATGGGTTGCGCGCGGGCCAAGGCGCATCTCAACGATCAGCGCTGGAACGGCCGACGGCATTCCGCAAAGCCTCACGAAGACCAAAAACGGCGCCGGCGGCGCAGCGATCGTGCAAGGCAAGCGCTGTCCCTACATCGGCGGCGTCGGCATGGATCTCGTTGCTGTCGACACCAGCGATTCCGGCTATATCGAGCGCGGCGACATCGTTGAATTGATCGGGCCGTCGATCACGATCGATGATTTCGCAGCGGCGGCGGGCATCAGCGGCTACGAGGTTTTGACGCGGCTTGGCCAGAGATGCTGCCGCCGTTATCAGAAGCTGTGAACGCCCCGGCGCCGCGGCGCGAGGAAGATGCGCCCGAGATCATTCGGCCGGTTCAACGCTATCCAGGAACCGAACCCACGCTTCAGGCAGGCCGCGGACCCGCGCTCCGGCGCGCAACAGTGAAATATAGCGCAAGGAGGGGCGTCCATCATCGGCGTTTCCCACGGCCACATAAGTCATCGCCCTTATCAAGCGCCCCTCGGCGTCTTCGACGGTCAGCCAATCCGGGCGATATCTTCCGCCCGGCACGCCTTCCGTCGCGTTGAGACGGAGCATATCCTGAGCCGTGATCTGGTAAAGGACGCCCCATACTTCCGCGGACGCATCCGGGCAGACGTTCGCCGGCGCCGCTTTTCCTTTGGGCCTTCCGTCGAGATTGAACCGAAGCCGGTAACCCTTGAGCCTGCCGGTCCGCAATTCGAGCGGCTGCATCCCGCGGCGCCCGACAAAAACGCTTTCGTGCATATTTGAGCCATAGGCGAAGTACCACACGCGGTCCGAAGGGCGCCCAATCAGCTCCAGGCGGTGAATCCGATAGACCCATCGGGAAGCGGTCCAGGATTTCGCAGTCAGCGTTCGCCACCGAATCCGCATGGTCGTCTCTTCGCTCAGGGCATGGCGGGCTCGGACGTCCGCGCGTTGCGTAAAATGCTATTTCTTGCAGGGCCGAAATGGCGGCGCGTCCACAGCAGCAATGAATTGCGACGAGATTGAGTTGCGAGCGGCTCGAGCATTTGCGCCGCCTTATCGAATGGGTGGTTTGGTCCCCCGATTCCGAGATGTCCATTATTTTACAATCCCATAGCGCCTTGGCGGCTTGCCCCCAAGGTTCCAGGCGGTCCCCTTTTCAGTGGGGGGCCTTTCCGATATTGTGGCGCAGCAAAAGATCAAGGTCAGGCCTTGTGGCCCAAGGGTAAGGATCTCGCCGCGGATGTCAGCCGATCATCAGATCGTTCGTCAGTTTCGATCATCCAGGCGAAGGCGTCAGGCGGGCCAAATCTGATCCCGAAAGGGCGACAGATCGATCCCATGGCGCAGGAGGAGATCGAAAAGCTTCTCGGCGGGCGCTCGCGGCAGCGCGATCTCCTGATCGAGCATTTGCATCTTGATTCAGGACGCCTATCATCAGATTTCCGCCGCCCATCTCGCGGCGCTCGCCGACGCCATGCAGCTGTCCTTGGCCGAGGTTTTCGAAACCGCGACCTTTTACGCGCATTTCGACGTCGTGAAGGAAAACGATCCGCCGATCCCGCCCCTGACCATCCGGGTCTGCAATTCCTTGACCTGCGCCCTGTTCGGGGCGGAAAAGCTGCTGCATGCGGTTCGCGCCGGCGCCGGCCCTCATGTCCGCGTGGTCGCGCGGGCGCCTTGCATCGGGCGCTGCGATACCGCGCCCATCGCCGAGGTCGGGCATAATTTCGTCGATCGCGCCACGCCGGCGGAGGTCGTCGCGGCCGCTGAGCGGGGCGATACGCATGCCGCATATTCCCGACTATGTCGGCTATGACATCCTATGTCGCGCAGGGCGGCTACAAGCTGCTCGAAGCGGCTGCGGTCCGGCGCGCTTTCAGGCGAGCAATTGATGCAGGCGCTCGAGGGCGCGAGCCTGCGCGGCCTCGGCGGCGCCGGCTTTCCGACCGGGCGCAAATGGCGCTCGGTGCGCGGCGAGCCCGGGCCGCGGCTGATGGCGGTCAATGGCGACGAGGGCGAGCCCGGCACCTTCAAGGACCGCTACTATCTCGAAACCGATCCGCATCGCTTCCTCGAAGGCATGCTGATCGGCGCGCATGTCGTCGAGGCGCGCCGACGATCTATATCTATCTGCGCGACGAATATCCGGCCGCGCGCGAGATCCTTCTGCGCGAGATCGCCAAATTGCCGCCGGGCGGTCCCGTGCGTCCATCTGCGCCGCGGCGCCGGCGCCTATATCTGCGGCGAGGAATCCTCGATGCTCGAAAGCCTCGAGGGCAAGCGCGGCCTGCCGCGCCACAGGCCGCCCTTCCCGTTCCAGGTCGGCCTGTTCGGCCGCGCCGACGCTCGATCAACAATGTCGAGACGCTTGTTCTGGGTCCGCGACATCGTCGAGAAGGGCGCCGACTGGTGGACGCAGCCAGGGCCGCAACGAGCGGCAAGGCTTGCGCAGCTATTCGGTGTCGGGCCGCGTCAAAAATCCCGGGCGTGAAACTCGCGCCGGCCGGCGTCACGATCGCGCGAACTGATCGAGGAATTCTGCGGCGGCATGGCCGACGGCCACGCGTTCCACGCCTATCTGCCGGGCGGCGCGTCGGGCGGCATCCTGCCGGCCTCGATGGACGACATCCCGCTCGATTTCGGCACGCTGGAGAAATACGGCTGCTTCATCGGCTCGGCGCGCCGTCATCGTGCTGTCCGCAGCAAGACGACATCAAAGCCGCCGCGCTCAACCTCATGCGGTTCTTCGAGGATGAGAGCTGCGGCCAATGCACGCCCTGCCGCGTCGGCACCAAGAAGGCCGCCGCGCTGATGGAGGCGGGGCCTGGGACCGCGATTTGCTCGACGAATTGAGCCAGGCGATGCGCGACGCCTCGATCTGCGGCCTCGGCCAGGCCGCCTCCAATCCCCTGATGACCGTCATAAAATATTTCCCGGACGAATTCGCCGCGCGAAGGAGCAGGCCGAATGACCGACAAGATCAGCTTCGAACTCGACGGCACGACAGGTCGAGGCCGACACCCGGCGAAACCATCTGGCAGGTCGCCAAGCGGCATGGGCACGGAAATTCCGCATCTGTGCTATTCGCCGGAGCCCGGCTATCGCGCCGACGGCAATTGCCGCGCCTGCATGGTCGAGATCGAGGGCGAGCGCGTGCTCGCCGCCTCCTGCAAGCGCGACGCCGTCGATCGGCATGAAGGTCAAGACCGCGACCGAACGCGCCGCCAAGGCGCGCAAGATGGTGATCGAGCTGCTGGTCGCCGATCAGCCGGCGCGCGCGACCTCGCACGATCCCGGATTCGAAATTCTGGCATTGGGCCGACCGGGTCGAGGTCGCCGAGAGCCGCTTTCCCGCGGCGGAGCGCTGGGCGGCAGACGAGAGCCATACCGCCATGCGC
>CAWESJ010000046.1:0-6179 GCA_963811015.1 uncultured Alphaproteobacteria bacterium
TGGGTGACGAAGAGGATGGTCTTGCCGCAGGCCTCGCGGATGCGGATCAATTCGTCTTGCAACGCCTGGCGCGTCACTGCGTCGAGCGCGCTGGCCGAGGCTGGCGACGCCGAAGAGCTCGGCCGCGACAACGGCCATCCAGGTTTGCCCGAGCGCGGTTCTCACGCCCACCAATATGCCCGGTAAACTCGCCGGAAACAGAACCTTGGCGAGCTTTTCCACGCCGCTCGAAAAGCCGAAGGCCTCGGCCACTTCTATGAGCTCGCGATCAACGTTGCGGATCGCGGCATGCGCCGCAAAAAACACGATCCAAAAGACGCCGATCGCGATGATGAAGATCGCGGCCTTCTGGTCGACCCCGAACCAAAGGATTGCGAAGGGGATCCAGGCGAGGCCTGGGATTGGGCGCAGCGCGCGGATCACCCAGGCGAGGGTAAAGTCGAGACTTTTATACATGCCCGCGAGAACGCCTATGCAGACGCCGCAGAGGACTCCGATGACAAGCCCAAACGCGTAATGCGAGAGGCTGTCGCCGACGCAGGAAAGCCAGAGGCCGCTCTCCACCTCGCGCTGGAAGGCGCCGGCCAATTGGCTCGGCGCCGGGAGCAGCGCGCGGGCGGCGGGATCGAGAACCGGGATCGCTTGCCATATGGCGAGAAAGAGCCCAAAGCCGATCGCCGAGAGAAGATAGCGGCTCAAGACCGCGCCTCCGCCGATGAGCGGCCCTCGAAGGCGATGAATTGCGCGGAAGACCAGATCTTCGAGTCGTCGTGCCGGCGGCCGAAGAGATAGACAGGCCTGAAGCCGAAGGGGCCGTTGACCGGCTCGACCGTGAAGCCGCCGGCGAGGTCTCGCGGCAGCGCCGCCGCCGTCAGGCATTCCAGCGCGAGAAAAAGCGCGACGCCGCCGAGATCGAGCCGCAGCCCGCCCTTCGCCAGAAGCTCGGCGCCCGCAACCTCCTATCGGAAATCGGGCCGATGCGCGAAGGGCGCGGGCTTGCGCGGCTCGACCTTACCATCGCAACCTTCGAATCGGGGCCAAGCATCATCCAGGCCGCGGCGAGCGGTGGAATCGACCTTTATGTCGCCGGCGTCGCGCCCGCCGACGCCTTCCGGCGGTTCCATGCCGATACCGGCAGGCCGGCCAAGATCGCGACGCAGCCGCCGGGCTCCGTGCCGGCGGTGAACCTCCAATATTGGCTGCGCGAGGCGGCCCATGTCGATCAAGCTGATGTCCGGATCGCGCCGATCGGGATCGACGCCACGCAGCAGGCCATCCTCGCCGAGGCGGTCGACGCGGCGACGGTGCGCGAGCCGACCCTGACGATCATTCAATCGTGCAATCCGCAAATCGCGCTGATCGCCTCGGGCGAGGACTTGTTTCCAGGCCAGCCCGGCACGGTCGTCGCCGTGAGCGGCGCTTTTTTTTTGGAAGCGCATCCAGAGGCCGTGCAGACGATCGTCAACGCCATAGTGCGGGCGATCGATGAATTGCAAAAGGCGCCCGATCGCGCGGCGCCCCATATCGAAGCCGCGCTCCGATCGGCCTCAAACCCATCGCCTGGAAGCGGGTTGCGCATTGGATTCGCGTTCAGAGCCGCGTGAGACAGCCGAGGAGATCACGCTTGTCGCGCCTGACAAGTCCTCTCATAAGATTAGGCCGAGCTGGCGAGAAGCCGCCGCATGGCGGTGGAGTGATGCGATGTTCATGTTGATTCACGATGACGCGGAGCAGGCTGCCTCTGTCCTGGCCGAGAGTTTCGCCGCCCGCGCTGCGGAGCATGATGAGAATGCTTCTTTCCCCTTCGAGAACATCGCGGCGCTGCGCGACGCCGGCCTTCTTGCGCTTGTCGCGCCCAAAGAGCTCGGCGGCGGGGGCGCCGGCTTGGCCGAAGCGGAGAAAATCATCAATCGCATCGCGCAGGGCGAGCCTTCGACAGCGCTGGTTTTGGCGCAGCAATATCTGTTTCTGAAACATATGCTGTCGAGTCCGAAATACTCTTCGGCGGTAAAGGATAAGATCGTCCGGTCCGCCGCGTGCGATGGCGGTCTTGGCAATCTCCTTAGGGTCGAGCCTGATCTTGGCACGCCATTCCGGGGCGGCGTTCCGGCGACGATCGCGCGCCGCGTGGACGGCGGCTGGCGGATTTCCGGACGTAAAATCTATTCGACTGGCGCTCCGGCCTTGTCTTGGCTTGCCGTCTGGGCCCGCACGGACCACGAGGCGCCGCTGGTCGGAAATTTCATCGCGCCGCGCGACGCCGAAGGCGTGCGCGTGGAAGAAACCTGGAACCATCTCGGCATGCGGGCGAGCGGCAGTCACGACGTCGTCTTGGCTAATGTCTTCGTGCCGGAGGATTACGCCGCCGATCTGCGTCAGCCGGGGGAATGGCTGGTTCCGGACCCGGAGGGCGTCGCGTGGCTCTGCACGCTTTTCGCGACTGTCTATGATGGAGTCGCGCGATCCGCGCGGGATTGGCTGCTCCATTTCTTGAAGACGCGCGCGCCAACGAACCTTGGCGCGCCGCTCGCAACCTTGCCGCGGATGCAAGAGGCCGTCGGCCTGATCGAGGCCTTGCTCTACAGCAATCGCGTGCATCTTGAGACGATCGCCGCGCGCGTGGACGAGAAGACGCCGCCGACGATTGGCGAAACGTCATTCATGAAATTCGCGGTCAATGGCAATGCAATTGCGGCCGTCGAGAAAGCCATGGAGATAACGGGCAATCCGGGCCTATCGCGCGATAACCCATTGCAGCGCCATTATCGCGACGTGCTCTGCGCGCGCGTCCATTCTCCGCAAAACGACAGCATCCTCGGCGCCGCGGGCCGGAGAGCGCTCGGCCTCAATTCATAAAACCGGCCTGACGAGAAATCTATTGAGCGGCTCGGTTCCGCTCCCGCCGCGTGCGGCGCCACGCTTCGTCGTCCCTTCGCAGCCTCGCGCGCCGCCTCCGTTGCAATTGCATTGACTTGGGGCGAATATGCGCGAAATGGCCCTCAGAATTCTGCTGATCGATACTGACGCCGATCGCGCGCGGGCGCTGGAGGAGCAACTCTCGGCGTCGGCCTTCGCCGAATTGCTGCGCGCGCCCGACGGCGCGGATCTCGCCGAGACAGTGGCGCGCGCCAAGCCCGATTTAATCATCATAGACATGGCGCTGCCCGACCGCGACGCGCTCGAAGACATCCGCGCAGTGTCCGGCGCGCATCCGATCGTAATGTTCGCCGGCGGCGACGATCCGGCCTTCGCCGAGGAGGCGATCGCAGCCGGGGTCTGTTCCTATAATCTCTCGGGCGTCGCGCTGCAGGACGTGAAGCCGATCATGGCCTCGGCCATCGCTTTGTTTCGCCGCTATCGCCGCGTCGAGGAGGAGCTTGTCGCCGCCAAGGCCATGCTGGACGAGCGCCGGCTCATCGAGCGCGCCAAGGCGATTCTCATGCAAGGCCGCAAGATGACGGAGCCCGAGGCCTATCGCTGGCTGCAGAAGAAGGCCATGAATGAAAACCGCAAGCTCGCGCAGGTCGTGCGGGAATTCGTCGAACAAAATGATGTCGCTTGCGCCGCGGCGACACGTGCGGACAAGAAACAGACATGAGCGACGTGGTCTCCTTCTCGGCGGCGCGCAAGGCGGCCGCGCCCAAGCTGCGCATCGGCCTGCTGCGCCTGGCCGACAGCGCGCCGGTCATCGCCGCCCATGAATTCGGCTTCCTCGCCGACGAGGGTGTGGAGGCGGAGCTGTCAGTGGAGCCCTCTTGGGCGAATATTGCCGACAAGCTCGCCTTCGGGTTCCTCGACGCCGCGGTGATCGTGCCGCCGCTCGCTTTCGCGGTCCAACTCGGTCTGCGCGGCGCGCCGCAACCTCTCCTCATTCCCTATGCGATCAGCGTCGGCGGCAACACGATCACGCTCAGCCGGCAATACGCGCAAGCGGCGAAAGAGCGCGTCGCCCGCGACGACGTTTCGATCGTCGCGGCGCTGGCCGCGTGCCTACGCGCGCAGAGCGCCACGCTCGGCGTCGTCCATCCCTATTCCACCCACAACCTCCTTCTGCGCTATTGGCTCGCGACGGCGGGGATCGAGGCCGGGCGCGATTTCAAACTCGCCGTCGTGCCGCCGGCGCGGGCGGTGGAGACGCTGGGCTCGGGGCAGATCGCGGGGTTCTGCGCCGGAGCGCCTTGGGGCGACGTCGCGCGCCGCGCCGGGATCGGCGAAACCATCGCGACCTCGCGCGACATCTGGCGAAATGCGCCCGAGAAGGCGTTCGCGGTCCGGGCCGATTGGGCGGCGCAAAGGCCGGAAGCGCTGGCCGGCGTGATCCGCGCCCTGTTGCGGGCGGCGAAATTTTGCGACAGTCCCGAGAATGCGGCTTACACCGCCGCGCTTTTGTCTCGGCGCAAATATTTGGATGTCGATCCGCACGCTATTCTCGAAAGCTTGCCCGGCGGCGGGGCGCCCGACAAGGGCTGCATCTTCTTTCGCGGCGCGGCGACATTCCCTTGGCGCTCCCACGCTCTGTGGTTTCTCAGCGAGATGCGGCGCTGGGGACTGATCGATGACCGCGTCGATCGCCGCGCCTTGGCCGCGCTCGTTTATCGTCCCGACCTTTATCGAACAGCCCTCGCGTCATTGGGCGAACCGGCGCCTCTCGCCGACTGGAAGCATGAAGGCGCTCATGACGCGCCGTGGACGCTCGAGGCGGCGCCCACGCCCATTCCCATGCCGCCCGATCGCTTTTGCGACGGGGCCGTTTTCGATCCGGAGGCGGTCTCGTCTATGCCCGCGTCGACGAAGAGCATGTTGCATAATAGTTAGGTTAATTTGCCTACTGCGTGAGCGGGCGCATCTGTGGCCAGAGCGTCCTTCCCGTCGAAGGCGTGCGGCCTATTCAAGCCAGGCGAAGATCCACTGTGGCGCAAAATGCGCGATAAAACAAAGGCTCCTTCTCCAGTCCGGGGCGTTGGAGCCCATCCGCGCCCGTCGCGCAACCGATTGGCCTAGATTTTGCTCAATTGTGTCCGTCGGCGCGCGGGCTTACCCCGCCGATTGAACGCCGCGTAATGGCGGGCGGCGGTCGCAGCACTCTCATTTTCCCGCGAGCCAATGGCGGTTCGCATCCGGATCAGGTCCGGCAGCGCCATGCGCTGAAGCTGCGAGCCATGTCCATGAAAAGCGCATTTCTCAAGGCGGGCCATCTGCCCACCCTTATCGCCTGCTTTCTTTATTTCGATCTGAGCTTTGCAGTCTGGGTGCTGCTTGGCCCGCTGGCGATTTTCATTGCCGAAGATCTGCGCCTGGATCCTGGCCAAAAAGGCCTGATGGTCGCAACGCCCGTCCTTGCCGGGGCTTTGTTGCGGATTGTCAACGGCGTTCTTGTTGGCGAATGGAAAGCCCGGCGCACCGGCATCGTGATGCAGCTTGTTGTGATCGCGGGCCTGTTGGGCGCCTGGAAGTTCGGACTGCATAGTTTTTCGCAGGTGCTGGCGTTGGGCCTGGCGCTCGGCGTCGCCGGCGCCTCCTTCGCGATCGCCTTGCCGATGGTGTCATATTGGTATCCGCCTCAACAGCAGGGCATAGCTCTTGGGCTCACTGGCGCCGGCAATTCCGGGACCGTGTTCGCTTCGCTATTCGCGCCGGCGCTGGCCGTGGCCTTCGGCTGGCGCAATGTGCTTGGCCTCGCCGCATTGCCGCTCATGGCCGTTCTCGTCTTCTTCGTTTTGGCGGCGAAGGACAGTCCCAAATTGCCTCCGCGCAAGACCATGGGCGATTACATGCGCCTGTTGAGCAAGGCCGACGCCTGGTGGCTCATGTTCTTCTACAGCGTCACCTTCGGCGGTTTCGTCGGCCTCGCGTCCTTCCTGCCGATCTATTTCCACGATCAGCATGGGCTTTCGGCTGTCGCGGCGGGCTATTTCACTGCGGGCTGCGTCTTCGCCGGCTCTTTCGCGCGGCCCTTCGGCGGCGCGCTCGCAGACCGCATCGGCGGCACCCGCGCCCTTTCGTCGATTTATGTCGTCGTCGCCGTCATGTTGCTCATCATCGCGAAGGGCGTTCTGCCGGCTTATGGCGCGCTCGGAGTCGTCATACTCGCGATGGCCGCGCTCGGCATGGGCAATGGCGCGGTGTTCCAGCTCGTGCCTCAGCGATTCGCGCGCGATGTCGGCATTATGACCGGATTG
>CAWESJ010000047.1:0-9095 GCA_963811015.1 uncultured Alphaproteobacteria bacterium
TAAATCCTGCCGCTTAGCGAAATCTTGGCGCGCGCCCGACTGGGCGATGACCGCTTGCTTCGGGCCGAACTCGAGCGGGAAGACGGCCGTTATGTCTATGAGCTTCGTGTGATTGCGGCGGATGGAACGATTAGGCTCAGACATCTCGATGCGCGCACGGGAGAGCTTCTGGCTGATGGAAAACTGTCCGACCATCCGGTCGGACGCGCGCCGGACGAGGATGATTGATGCGCGTGCTGATCATCGAGGATGACCGCACCTTATCGGCTCAGCTCAAGCAAGGCCTGGAGCGTGAGCTTTTCACCGTTGACGCCGCGGCGACCGGAGAGGACGGAGCCTATCTCGGGGCGGAGGAATTCTACGACGCGATTGTTCTCGATCTCGGCCTACCCGATAGAGATGGGCTCGACATTTTGAAGCAATGGCGGGCGGCGGGTCAAAAGACCCCGGTTCTTATTCTGACCGCGCGTGGAGATTGGCACGCGAAAGTCGTCGGCCTCAATGCCGGCGCGGATGACTATCTCGCAAAGCCATTTGAAATTGCCGAAGTCGCGGCGCGGCTGCGCGCCTTGATCCGGCGGGCTCACGGCCAGGCGAGCCCGGTCCTGCGCTGCGGCTGTCTGGAGCTCGATCTGGCGGCGGCCGAGGTGCAGCGCGACGGGCGAACCATCCGGTTGACTGCCCAAGAGTTCAAGACGCTCGCTTGCCTGATGCGCCACGCTGGGAGCATTGTCAGCCAGGCCGAGCTGATTGACACTCTCTACGCGCAGGATTCCGATCGCGACTCGAATACGATCGAAGTGTTTGTCGCGCGGCTCCGGCGTAAACTCGGCGCCGATGCGATCGAGACCGTGCGTGGGTTTGGCTATCGCCTGAGGGCGCAATGATCGGCGCGCCCAGATCGCTGCGCGGGCGCGTCCTATCTAGCTCCCTGCTGGTTTGCGCGCTGACCTTTGGCGTGGCCGACGCGCTCTTGGTCCATCTGTTTCGCAGCGAAATCGAGCGACGCTTCGACGCCGAGCTCTCGGCGCATCTTGACCAGCTGCTCAGCCGAGTTGGCCAGGACTTTTCCGGCGCTCTAGTCATCGCGGGGGCTCTCGCGGACCCGCGTTTCCAGCAGCCCTACAGCGGCTTCTACTGGCAGGTGGAGGATCAAACCGGCAACCGAATACGCTCCCGTTCGCTCTGGGACGCCGTGCTCCCTCTGCCAGTCGACGCGCCTGCCGACGGCGAGGTTCATCGTCATCAGCTTGCTGGCCCCAATGGTCAACGATTGGTCGCGATTGAGCGCCGCGTGAGCTTGCCTGGCTATTCTCAAATTGTCCGCGCCGCCATTGCCGCGGATGTCGCCGACCTCGAAAAATCCATCGCTTCCTTCTCCTATGTTTTGCTTGTCACTTTCGCCGCGGTCGGGGTTGGCCTCTCCGTCCTCGTCGCCGGACAGGTTTGGATGGTGTTCCGACCGCTTGCGAGGCTCCACGCCCAAGTGATGGCCGTTCGAGGCGGCAGAAGTGGCAGAATTGATGGAGCCTTCCCGTCCGAGGTCGCGCCATTGGTGGACGATATGAATGCGCTCCTGGCGCATAGCCGGGAAGTCGTCGAGCGTGGGCGGGTGCAGGCCGGCAATCTGGCGCACGGTCTCAAAACACCCTTGGCGATCCTCGCTAACGCGGCCGATGCGCTCGGCGGCGACGAAGCCTCAGAAACGGTGCGCACGCAGGCGGTCGCGATTCGGCGCCAGGTCGATCATGCCTTGGCGCGCGCCCGCGCCGCCGCCGCAGCGGGCCTTCCCGGCATTCACTGCGACGTTGCGGATCGCGTGTCGGAGGTCGTGCGGGCGATGCAAAGCCTCTATCGCGACAGCAATCTAGAGCTTGACGCGACACTCGTTCAGCCGACCGAGGTCGCTGTTGATATCCAGGACCTCGACGAAATGCTTGGCAATCTTCTCGACAACGCGTGCCGCTTTGCCCATAGAAAGGTTCGGGTCGCGGCCATGCTAGACGCGGCCAGCTGCATCCTTACGATCGAGGATGACGGGCCCGGTATGGCTCCCGCCGCCGCCCAAGAGATCGGCCGCGGCGCGCTCCCTCTCGACCGAAGCCTGGGCGGCTCGGGCCTCGGCCTTGGCATCGTCCGCGACCTCGCCCGTGCCTATAAGGGCGAGCTGCGCCTTGATCGTTCAAGCCTCGGCGGTTTGGCTGCGATCTTAGTCCTTCCCGTCGCGCCCACGCCGTTTGATCTGGCTGAACCGCTGAAGACGTAGCCAGTGTCATGCAATGCGCTTAACTTCGGTCGCGAGATGTCGCTTCGCATTACAATATTCTCAGAGCGGGATGTATGGAGCGGCCAAATTGCAACGGCTTGCTTGAATGCTACACTCTGCAAGTGCCGTGACGGCCGCTGGTAGTGATTAATGCACATCGGTGGGCACGACTGCTTTCGTTGGAGATCCTCCATAGGGCGCATTTGGCCCAAACATCTAACCGCAATGGCGAGCCTTCGATGGGCCGCCGCTAACGCATTTTCGAGGTTCAACCCATGACCCAGCGTTCATACCCCGATGCCGTTCCAGAGTATAAGGAGTACGTTGCGTGGGACGCGCCTACGCGTTGGTTCCATTGGATCAACGCGCTTGCCGTCCTTGCGCTCATTGCGACTGGACTCGCCATCCTAAATGACGACGCGCTGGGCCTTTCGGCGAGCGGTAAGCTCCTGCTGAAAAGCATTCATGTTTCTTTTGGTTACGTCATGGGAATCAATCTTTTGTGGCGCTTTGTCTGGGCGTTCTATGGCAACCGCTATACAGGCTGGCGAGGCATTCTGCCGGGCGGCCGCGGCTATCTGACGTCTTTGCGCGCCTACGTGCTATCTTTCTTGTCCGGCGAGCCGCAACAATTCGTCGGACACAATCCGCTGGCCCGCATCGGAATCACCGCTCTTTTCCTGCTCCTTTTCATCCAATTGACGACGGGGCTCGTCATCGCCGGAACAGACTTGTTCTGGCCGCCATTCGGGCATTGGTTCGCACAATGGGTCGCCGCCCCGGGAGTTGACCCCGCAGCGGTTCAGCCCGGCGCCTCCGACTTGATCGATAAGGCGTCTTATCAAGCCATGCGCGCGTTTCGCGGGCCAATCGTCGAGGTCCATGAGCTTGCGTTCTACGCTTTGGCAATTGTTATCGCCCTTCACATCATAGCTGTGGTTCTCACCGAGCTTCATGAGGGCGGCAGCATCACGTCCGCTATGTTCACCGGCCGCAAGATCCTCACGAGGAAGCCGCCGGACGCCCAATGATTTCTTGGTGAGCCCCCCACTATGATTCTTAACGCTCAATTGTAAACCGGCTCGAACCGTCTTCCCCGGTGCGGCTTTCGCCGCACTGAGCTGGGCGGGCCATATTCCATTCATGGCCGATTCATCGGAAGGGGCGCATCCATTAGGCTCTGCCGAGCCGATGCCAAAACGCTCGTCGCAAAAGGCTTGAATTTTTGGGGTAGCACCGAAATCTCCCTCAAAAGAGCCTCAAAGGATGGGCATCCGTGCGGGCTCGACTCGTTTTTGCGGCTTGAGCGCCGACGCGTCTACTGTCAGGTCCCGGATTTCGTAAACGAAATCCTGCGGTGAGGAAGAAGATGGATAAGAAGATTGTTGGAATGATTGGCGCAATGTCCGCCGCGGCGTCGGGGAGCGCGGCGCAAGCCTCTACGGCGAATGTCGCCAAGCTGATGAACCCCGGCTCTTACGCCGAACTGCTGGAGCCCATACCAAATGCGGCGGCCCTTCTACGTGCGGCAGACGCCGCGGCGGCCAGAGTGGCTTTCGCCAACAAGACGGCTTCAGGAAACGCAAATGTGAGAGCAGCGCAATATTACCCAGCCTATCCCGACTATCCTTATTATCATCACCATCACCATCACCATCATTACTATCCGCCGTACGATTACCACCATCACCATCACCATCATCACCACCACTATTATGAGGAATATGACGAGCGGCCTGAGTAGGTGAAGCATTTGCGGTCAAGATGGTTGGGAGGGGTTGCGGGCGATTATTTCTTCCTGCTTTTCTCTGTCGCCGCCCGGTGGATCTGGTGATAGGTCGCGTCGAACACCGTATTGGTGGTTGAGGTCCATTGGGTCGCGGCCGACAAAGTCGAGCGGGAGTTGTAAATCCGCCGCGCTTGGAGTTCGCGCTCGGCGGCCTCCTCTTCCGACATCGGGACCAGCTGAAAGTCCGGATCTTCAGGGATGACGATTACCTGCGCGAATGGCTCGCCCAATCTGAAAATATGTGTTCGGCCTTCGCTCGGCGATTTGAAAACCATGAAAAACATCATGGGCCACCAATTCCTCAAGAGCGCCGGCACGGCGATGGGGACGGTGTCGGTGGCATCGGTATAGAAGCGGGGATGTGGTTCCGTTCTAATCGCGAACCCTTCTTCAACCTTTAGGTCCAGAAGTATTTGATAGGTGTAATATTGGTCGCCGAAAGATCTGAATGGCGGCTGATAGTCGCCTGTCTCATCGGGGCCCGACCTGCCTTCGATTACGAGGCGCCCATCCCGCGTGCTCACACGCAGGTCCTGCTCGAACGGATAGAACAGCTCAATTCCGTATTGCGCGCCTTCAGCGAAGGGGATGCAATGCCACGGCTGTTCGTGGGAGCCGGTCTTGCGAGGCTCGGGCTCACCGCCCCAACCAGGCACATCTAGCTTCGTCCGGCGCGGCTTGAGTCCGGGATCGCTGAAGCGATATTTGATCTTATGCATAAGCTCTCGTCATCTGTCTGCATGAACATGCGCGAGGCGTAAAGAGATTGAATGTTACGGCGACACTATGGCTGTCGGGATGTCGCTGATTGGCTCATCCTCAATCCGTGTGAAAGCCCAGGGCCTCGTGTTTTGTAACGCTTTGATAGGTCGTTCGGATTTGACTTAGGAGATGCCGAAAGTTTCGAGAAGGCGACAAACGGCAAAATTCGACCGAAAGGCCTTGTATTTACAGGCGCTTGCAAGATCGATCGACGGGCCCTTTTCACAGAGGACGGGCACTTTTCACAGAGATTGAGGAAGAGCTCATTAAGCGCCATCTGACACCGTGCATGCTGACCTGACGGCCGCTTTCGCCGCGCGAGTCGATCGAGCTGGCTGAAGCTTCTGCGCGAATCCGTGTTTGACTGCATTCAGTGCGCCGACAGCATGAAGACGATGGGTAAACGTGAGAGCCATGACGGCAGCGAGGGTGATGGCGCCAAGCGCGGCGCTGCCGCCATTCGGGCCAAAAAACTCGATCATCCACCCTGTCAGGGCGCTTCCCAACGGATTGGCGTCAAGCACAATCGTGACCTGCAAGGCGGTGGCGGCATTGCGCAGATGATCGGGAACTAAACGCTGAACCGCGGCCGAGGCCGAGGAAAGTACGGTCGCTGTGCAGACGCCAAATCCCGTCAGGATGAGAGCGGCCAGCGGAAACCGATGGGTCGCCGACAAAGCGGCAAGGCATAAGCCGAGCCCCGCAGCTGCGGCCAGCGGGCGCCAAATCGAGGCGGCGGGCCACCGCCATTGCAGAAATCCTCCAAGACAGGCCCCGACGCCGAACGCGCCCATTAGCAATCCGAAACCGTTGGCGTCGAGCCCCAGCCCGAACCGCGCATAAGCCGGCACGAGGGTTTGCACATTGATTGCGAACACCCCGACTACAGCCACCGTCAGCAGGGGAATCCGCGTCGACAAATTGGTCCATAACACACTGAACGCCGCACGACCGGAGCCCCGCAGGCTCGACGAGACCCGGTCGTCCGCATTCATGCCGGCAAGAAACAGAAGAAGCGGAAGGAAAGAGAGGGCGTTGATTGCAAAGGCGAAAGTAGGACCATATGCGGCGATTGCGAAACCCGCCAGAGCCGGCCCCAAGATACGCGCGAGATTGAAAGTCGACGCGGCGATCCTGTTCGCGCCCGTCGGCGACCCGTGCTGCCGGCCCTTGCCGCCCTGGACCGCGGCGGGACGCTCGCGATCGCCGGGATCTACCTGACCGACATCCCGGCCCTGTCCTATGACCGGTACCTCTTCCAGGAACGCCAGCTTCGCAGCGTCACCTCCAACACCCGGGCGGACGCCCATGAATTCCTCGCGTTCGCCGCGGAGCACCGGCTCTCGGTCACCACGCACGAGTACCCACTCGATGCCGCCGACCATGCCCTGGCCGACCTCAAGGCGGGCCGTTTCGATGGGGCTGCGGTCCTCATCCCCCGGTCGTGTGAAACAGATGCCGGCGATCTGACCTCAAGCCCACAGCCGGGCTGCCGCGTAGTCGCCGGTGGCCAATCGGGTGCCGTCGGGGCTGAACGCCACCGCATTCACGCCGTCGGTGCTGGCCGGCAGGGTCTGGATGGTCCGCCGGTGGCAGGGTCCGTGGCCGGACCGTCGTATCGTCGCTGCCGGTGGCGAGAAGGGTGCCGTTGGGGCTGAACGCCACCGAGTTCACGGAGCGGGTGTGGCCGGTGAGCGTGCGAATGGGGCGGGCGGTACTGGGCTTGCGGCTGCCTTTGCGGGCTTGGCCGCCGCCGCTGGCGCCGTCACTGCCGCTGGCGCCGTCACTGCCGCTGGCGCTGTCACTGCCGCTGGCGTGGGCGCCGTCGCCAGGGTAGTGGCGGGAGGGGGCGTAGTGGCCGCGGGGAGGGTGAACAGGCGGGCGTCGTGGCCACGCAGGTACATCACCGGAGTGATCCACTCCAGCGTCTGGGTAAGCATTCAGGTCCCCTTGTCGAGGTTTTGTCAACGAGGGGTTTGCGCAGGCTGGGGTTACGTTTTCGCTGCGGTAGAGGGGTTCGCGTGCCGGTGTGCGCGGCCTGCGGGGACGATGGCTGCCGTGACCGGGGCCGCGCCTGATGATGACCTTGCCGTGCTGGCAGAAGTTCAGGACGTGCTGATCGAGGTCCTGGAGACGCGGAACTGCGACCTTGAGGCTCGCAACGCTGAGCTGACCGCGCAGGTCGCGGACATTTCGGAGCGGCTGGCGAGGCTTGAGCGGGCCGTGTCGCGGAATTCGGGGAACTCGGGGATGCCGCCGTCGGCTGATGACCTGCCCGGCAGGAAGGCCCCGGCCCCGAGGCCGAAGCGCGGCGGCGGGAAGAGGCAGCAGGGCAAGCAGCCTGGCGCTCCCGGCGCGCACCTGGCCTGGAGCGATGATCCGGACGACAGGAAGCCGCTGTTCCCGCAGGGCGCGTGCGCGTGCGGGCGGGACCTCGCTGAGGCGGACGACCTCGGGGTGGTCGCGTCGCACCAGGCTCATGGACACCCCGGTGGTCACCGCGTTCCTAACGCAGTACGACGGGCACGCGGTGGTGTGCCGGTGCGGCCGGGTGCACGCCGCGGCGCCGCCGGCCGGGGCCGGGGCGGCGCCGGGCACGGTGACCTACGGGCCGAACTTGCAGGCCTGGTGCGTGTTCCTGCTGGTCATGCACCACGTCCCGGTCGAGCGGTGCGCGGACATCATCGAGGCGATGACCGGGACCCGGCCGTCGGACGGGTGGGTCCACTCCATGCTGGCCCGCGCGGCGAGAGCGGTCGCGGCGGCGAACATGCGATCCGGGCGCTGATCATCGCCGCGTCGGTGATCTGCGGCGACGAGACCCCGCTCCGGGTCGGGCCCGGCCCGAAGGCCCGCAAGAAGTACCTGCAGGTCGCCTGCACGAGCCTGCTGACCTATTACTTCCTGGGCGACCGGTCGCTGCGCTCGTTCGACGGCTTCGTCTACAGCGACCTGCACGGCACCGTCTCGTCCATGACCGCTACCAGAATTACGACGCACTTCGCGGGCGTCGCGCACCAGCTGTGCACGCCGCACCTGCTGCGCGACATCGAGGACGCGGCGCAGACGTACCCGGACGCGATCTGGCCCGGCCAGATCGCCGGCGCGCTGCGCGCCCTGATCCACGCCGCGAACATCGCCCGCGACCAGGGCCTGGCCGCCGTCCCGGACGACGACGACGCCGCTGAGCACCTGCGGCTGTTCCGGAACGCGCGTCCGCGTCGGCCTGTCGGAGGTCCGCCGCGTCCCCGGCGCGAAGACGCAAGCAGCCGCCCGGCCCGGCACCTGCTGGAATGCCTCCGCGACCGCGAAGCCGACGTGCTGCGGTTCCTCACCGACACCGCGATCCCGCCGACCTCCAACCAGGCCGAGCGCGACCTGCGCCCGTCGAAAACCCAGCAGAAGATCTCCGGCCGGCTCCGCTCCGAGACCGCCACCCGCAACCGCTACGCCATCCGCGGCTACCATCACACCGCCCGCAAGCACGGCGTCGACGTCTTCACCGCCATCCGCGACGCCCTCACCGGAAACCCCTGGATACCGCCCATCCCGGACGCGGCATGACCCCGCCCACCGGCAGTCACGCAACGCAATAGAACATAACACAGCGGGATAGGCCTGAATGCTTACGCGTCTGGCCGCCGGTTCCCAAGATCCCGATCCGGCCGGCCGATACTGCCTCGTCCACGCCCCGCCCGCGGGCCAGCGCGGCGTAGAACCCGCGGGCGAACGCGACCGCCGCGGTGTCGGAAATGGCGTACTGCATGGCGGTCACTGCCGCTACCCGCTGCGGGCGAGCGCGGCGGCAGTGCCAGAGAACAGGTCACCCTGGCTGGTGGTGGCGCATGCTCGATTTGGACCCCTTCTCCATGCCCACATTGAATAACATCGCTTTGATGCGCAACCTGGAGGGCCGCTTCGAACAAGCTCGCGAAATTGCGCGCCAGATGGCGGCGCAGTCTTCCCGAATGCTCACGCCGCAGCAGTTGATCGCCGGCACGTACGTCGAGGAAGGCCGGCCGCACTTGCTTTTCCGATTCTTCGGGATCTCGAACACCGTTTCCCGGGGGCGGAGCTTTTTGAGGCCATGGCATATGCCAAGGCGGGCCAACGCCAGGAAGCTCTGCGTCTAATGCGTCCCTACGAGGATGCATATCCCAATGTCACCGTCTCCTTGCAGTGGTTTGCCTTGGTCTATGCGTTCCTGGGAGATGAGCCGAACACCGTGAAATGGCTGCAACGCTCAGCCGACCGGCACGAGTGGCAGACGCTCAATCT
>CAWESJ010000048.1:0-10076 GCA_963811015.1 uncultured Alphaproteobacteria bacterium
GCGCGGCGATGTCGGAGGGCGTTTCGATCGCCTTCGCTCCGGCCGCAGCCGTCGCCAAATCCGATTGTTCGTTCATTTTAAAGGGTCCTCCGCGACAGCGCATGATTGCGTGGCGCGACAACCGCCACGGAGGCTATTATGTAAACTAATTACATAATGAGTCAACAAAGATTAGGACAAGATGTTTTGAGTCCTTGAGCCTCGGCGCCTGCGCCGCCGGCTCTCCCCGCGCGGCCCAGCTGGGCAGGCGCGCGCGAGGCCAGCGAGGAAAGTCTGACGCGCGCCCGCCCATTGCGACGGCCGCCGTTGCGGCGGCGGAGCGAGGCGGCGCTGTGGCGCTGGCGCCGCCGCTATCTCGCGCTGCGATAAGGACTTGCGCAGCGCTATGTGAACTTATTACATATTAAGTGGAGCGTCACGCTCTTTTTGGCGCGCCGGCGCGCCCACAAGCCGGAAGCTCCCGCAAGACAGGCGGGAAATCCCGCTAGAGCCGGATGACTTCAGACGGAATTGCTTCGCGGT
The DNA here is from genome assembly GCA_963811015.1 of uncultured Alphaproteobacteria bacterium. Classification (GTDB taxonomy): domain Bacteria; phylum Pseudomonadota; class Alphaproteobacteria; order Rhizobiales; family Beijerinckiaceae; genus Methylocapsa. Next base: position 523 of record CAWESJ010000048.1, read on the forward strand.
TCCATCTGAAGTCTGAATCCGTCTCTCATCAAAGGGTTAGAGCATGATGTCATCCGAAAACCGGGTTCCACTTTTCGGCATCATGCTCTAAGAGCGAAAAAGGTCAGGCCGATGGATTGGCGCGAGCAATACCGCGACCGGGGCTTCATCATTTGCAAAAACGCCCTGCCCCAGGACCTCATCGACGCCCATGTCGCGCAAGTCGAAGCGCTGTCGCGCAAATTTGGCGTCGTCGACGCTGCGAGCCTGGCCGCGCTGCCGATGAAGGCCGATGACGAACTCATGGCCGCCATGTTGGATCTCCACAAGCGCAGCGAAACGGCGCGGCGGCTCATTTTCAACCGCATCGCCCAGTCGATCCTGCGGCAGCTATTCGAGGCTGCGCCAGCGCTCGCCTTCGCGCGGAGCGCCTTATGGGAGCCGGGCGATACGCCAGCGCATGTTGACACAGCATTCCGCTCGCCGGACCCGCCCTACGCCATATGCCGGACCTGGTGCGCGCTCGAAGACATTCATCCAGACAGCGGACGATTCTATCTCCTGCCCGGCACGCATCGGACCCTTGTTCCCCGCCTTTGCGGCGAGGTGCTGGGCGAGCGGCCCGATCTCCTCGCGCTCGCAAGGCGAATCGCCGACGATCCGAGCGCCTGGCGGCGCCTGTTTGGCCGGGCCTGGCCGCTCGTCAATGCGAAAGTGGCGGAGAGGATCGATGGTAATGCGAAAGTCTCGTTCGAATTGAACCGGGGCGACGTCATCTTCTTCAATCCGGCGGTCGCCCATGGCGCGATGCCTTGCGCCGATCCTCGGCTGACCCGCAAGATGATGATCTGCGAATGGACGACGCAGGAGGCGGCGGCGGGAGGCCTCGCGTCGCCCGCGCGAGACCTGTCTCAAGCCGATTTGCTGGGCGCCGGTACGCCGCGCCGGCCGATCGCCGCCACCCGCTCAAAGCCTTGCGCTCCCAGCCCGACAAAATCATCGCGCCGCTTCGACGCGAGGCTCAGCTCGACGCGTGACGCCGGATCTCGACGATGGCGCTTCGCCTCCGCGCGCGCCCTCCGACGCTTGTCAGTTGGACGCGCCCGCCGTTGAAACAAGCGCCGGCTCGGCGCGATACAAATCCGGAAAAAGGCGCTTCAGATCATTGATCTTCGGCAGATCATTGACGGCGATATAGGGATAGGTCGGGTGTAGCGTCAGGAAATCCTGGTGATAGGTCTCGGCGGGGTAGAAAGTCCGGTCGGGCTCGATCCGCGTGGCGATCGCCGCGCCGAACGCGTGGGCCTGATCAAGCTGGGCGATATAGGCTTTCGCCACGCGCGCCTGTTCCGCATTGGTCGGGAATATGGCGGAGCGATATTGCGGGCCAACGTCCGGTCCCTGGCGGTTGCGCTCGGTCGGATCGTGAGCGACCGAGAAATAGATCTGCAGCAGGCGGCCGTAGCTGATTTTGCGGGGATCAAAGGAGATTTGCACCGATTCCGCATGCCCGGTCGCGCCGCCGCTCACGGTTTCATATTGCGCCGACGCCTTGTCGCCGCCGGCATAGCCGGAGATGGCGTTGCGGACGCCTTCGACATGCTGAAACACGCCCTGCACGCCCCAGAAACATCCTCCCGCCAAAACGGCGATTTCGGATGTCGCCTGCTCGGCCGGCTCGTCGAGCGCGGGCGATGGAATTGCGCGCGCGCCTTCGGCCGCCGACGGAGACAGGCAGAGCCCGAGGCCGGCGAGCAGCAGCGATGCGCCGACGATCAGCACGCGGCCGCCAGAATGAAAAACGGGTGGATCCGCCAAGCGCGCGAGCGACTGGGACATTTCAATTCCCTCCTTTTCAGCCGAAGGTGAATGCGTAGGCCTGCGCGCCGGGGTCGAGAAAACGGATCTCGAAGGTGCGATCGGCGATCGCGCCGGTCTGGCGGACCAATTGGTAGAGCCTTTGGCGCGTCACCACCCCCCGCCCCTCGGCGTCGACGTCCGCGCCATGGCTGTCGCCGGGAGGCGCGCCGTCGATCGTGATCTGGAACCGGATCGGCGCGCCGTCCGAGGCCGGCCCGAGCACCAGATGCAGGTCGCGCGCGTGGAACCGGTAGACGATCGCGCCATCCGCCTCATCGAGGACGGCCTGCTCCGCCCCGATCGTCCAACGGCCGGAGAGGCCCCATTCATTGAGCCGGGGCGCGCCAGCCGCATAGAGCTGGGGGGCGTCCGCGCGCGCGCCGCCGGGCGAGATGAAATTCTCCGCGCGATCATAGCCGATATAGGTCTCCGGCGATCGAACCTCGCCTAGTCCGCGGCCGCCTCCGCGCCGGCGGCGCTGACGGCGACGATTTCGGCGGACGCATGACGGCCGGCTTCGGCGAGAAGCTGCTGGATGACGCGCTCGGAGCCTTCATAGTCGCCTTCGCCGAAATGATGCGCGCGGATGCGGCCTTTCGCGTCGATGAAATAATGCGCCGGCCAATATTCATTGCCGAAGGCCCGCCAGATCGCATAGCTGTTGTCGATGGCGACAGGGTAGCGGATCTTGAGGTCGCCAACGGCCCTTTTCACATTGTCGATGTTTTTCTCGAAGGCGAATTCCGGCGCATGCACGCCGATCACGACAAGCCCCTGGTCCTTGTATTTCTCGGCCCAGGCCCGGACATAGGGGATCGCCCGCAGGCAATTGATGCAGGAATAGGTCCAGAAATCGACCAGAACGACCTTGCCCCTCAGATCCCGCCGCGGTGAGCGGCGGCGAATTCAGCCATTCAATCGCGCCGGATAGAGCCGGCAGCATGCCTTCGACTGGCAGGTCCTCGGCGTGAGACGCGGGCGCCGCGCGCATCATCATCATGGCCGGACCGCCGCTCGTCCCCCCGCTCGCCATGGTTCCGGGCTTCAGGCGTGACGCCGGAGCCGGGTGATAGCGCTTCGCCAGCGGGTCGAAGTCCATGGAGCAGGCTCTGTTCGAGGCCCGCCGTGCTTGCGATGGAGGCGCGGGTGAGCAGACCCGGTGTCGAGCCCGAGCGCGATCGCCGCGACGGCCGCGAGGACGGCGGCGCCCAGGCCCCGCCTTATCCATTCGCCGACCGGCAACGCGCGCTTCATTGCGGCGAACGCCCGGCCCCCGATCACAAGGGCCAGCGCCAGCGATGTCGCCGCCCCGGCGGCATAGGCCCCAAGGAGGAGCGAGGTCTTGACGCTCGCCCCCTCGAGCGCCGCTCCGGTCAGGATCAAGCCCAATATCGGACCGGCGCAAGGCGCCCAAAGCAGGCCGGTCGCGACGCCGAGAAGCAGCGACGACAATATTGTGGAGGGACCAGCCGCGCCTCCCTGTTCCGCCGGTCGCGACAGGCGCGCGCCGAGCGCGACGAGAGGCCGCATCATCCGCTCCGAAAGCGCCGGGAAGAGGAGCGCCGCGCCGAACAGGGCCAGAAGCGCCATCGCCAGGACGCGGCCATATTGGTTGGCCGCGACGGCCCATCCGCCGCCGACGGCGGCCAAAGCGGCCACGGCGGCGAAGCTCGCGCCCATGCCGGCCAGCATAGGCAGGCCGTTGCTGGCGAAGGCGCGATCCGCCCGCGCGAACACGAAAGGCAAAATCGGCAGGATGCAGGGGCTGACAATGGTCAGGACGCCGCCGAGATAGGCCAGGAGGAAAAGGATCATGGTCGCAGGTTTCCGGGCGTCAGGCGGCGGCGGGCTTAAAGGTCAAGGCGACGCCATTCATGCAATAGCGAAGGCCGGTCGGCTTGGGGCCGTCCTCAAAAACATGTCCGAGATGGCCGCCGCAACGGCTGCAATGGACCGCCGTCCGCAGCTCGCCGATCGATATGTCGCGGGATTCGCCTACGGCGCCGTCCAACGCCGCCCAGAAGCTTGGCCAGCCCGTGCCGCTGTCGAATTTCGTGGTGGAGGCGAAGAGGTCGAGGTCGCAGCCGGCGCAGGCGAAGGCGCCGCGGCGGGCCTCATGAAGAAGCGGGCTCGTGAAGGGATGCTCCGTCGCGCTTTGACGAAGCACCGCATATTGACCGGGCGTCAGCAGCTTGCGCCACTCCGCGTCGCTATGGCTTACTTCAAAAGTTTCGGACGCGCGCGACGATGCGCCCGACCATAGCCTGATCGCCGCCGCCGTCAGTCCGATCGCCCCGCCAATCGCCAAAAAGCGTCTCGTCAGCATGATCCGGGTCTCCCATTCAGCGCTCGGGCGCGCCGCTCATCAGGACATACGGACCGCCCGGCGATTTTGTTACGCGAATAAACGCCATCACGCGCCGGGATCACGCATATGTGACGCGCAGACCTCGGCCCCGCCTCGGCGCCGAGCCGCAAATTCGAAAATGTTGATGGGGACCAAAAATGCGAAGACGCAACGGCGCTAGCTTACCGGCGATCCGCTGATTTATTCATGCGCACGCCCCCGCCCCGGCGGCGCGGATTATGGCCGCGGCGGATTTCGGAGGTTTCATTCAGATTGCTATAAATGATTTGTCGCGCAGCCGGATGCGTCCGGAGCAGACGGGGCAGCCCTGCCCGAGACTGATCTTTTTCGTCGCGCCGAGGGCGATTTCCGCATCGCAGCGAGGGCAATGGCCGAGCCAGGCGCCGGGCGTCCATCCATCAAGCGCGACGGGCAGCAGCGGGACAATGGCGACGGCGATCGCCGGCCAAATCCCGTAGGCGAAGAAAACCGCCGCCCCCGCCGCCAAGCCTCCGACTGCGATCAGCCCCTTTATGGAAAAGGCCAAAATATACCATCCGAGAGAGCGGGTCTCATTTGGTCTTTTCGGGTTTGTGAACGCATAGGGCGAATAGGCTGCGGGGCTTGGCGGGCTATGCGGCGCATTTGCGTCTTCGCCGTCACGCGCCGCGCCGGGCGCCCGGCCCTCGGCGAGCAGGCCGAGCCTCGGCTCCTCGCTGAAGGCGGGCGTGGATTTCGCTTCGGGCGCGCGCCCCGCCGCCGTCTCCTCGACGACCTTCTTGCCGAGCTCGTAAAAATCTGCGTGCAGCTGGGACAAATAGGTCATGGATTGGCGCAAAATCACGAATCGCAGAAAGCCCGGATCATTGCGGATCAGGCTCAGGCATTTCGCCTCGTCATAATCCTGGTCGGCCTCGCCCGACAAAGCCTTCAGAACTTGCGCCTTGTCCGCAAGCGGTTCGATCAATTCCGCCAGCATCATATTGACCGAGCGCATGTCATGCGCAAAAGCGTTGCGCATGCGCCTCAGGCATTTCAAAAAACGGACGTAGTCCGCTGGGCGCCTGGTCAATTCGATCAGCCGAAGAACGGACCCCCGGCCTTCGAACTCAATGTCGTCGATGAAGGCGGACATTTGTCCGTCGAGGGCGACATCGCCCTGCCGCATCGTCAAAAGGCGCGACATCAAATCGCGGCAAGCCGTCTCGTGAAGCGCGTCAATCTTGATGAAGAAGGCCCAATCGGAGGTCTCGGTATAGGTCTCGACGATGATGTCCTCGCCGATCTCGAAGCGCTCACAAAATGCGTCCGCCTGCCCCAGCAGCACGGTCAAGCGATCATTTTCGGATGCAGGACTTTCATCCTCTCCGAGAAATCCGGCGCGCTCGAGATTCGCAGGGTCGGCAAAAATATTCATGGCTAGACAAAGCTTCGGAGACCCGTTGGTTCCCGATTCGCTTTTTCTTTTTTGGTCGCCGCGCCCCCGCGCGCGCCGCGCGCGAAATGACTTGGATCATCTTCGGGTCAGCGTCCGAGCCCGGATCGGCGTCCGGTCAGGTCGGACCGATCCGGCGCGGACGAAGCGCCGCAACGAGATCCTGTCGAAGATTGTGGTCAGACCGGCGGGATGGCGACGAAAGAGACTTGCCGGCGCGCCATTTAGAGCATGTCCGAAAAAGTTGACCGGCTTTTTCGACATTAAGACATCGGATATATCCGATGTCTCATAAGACCATGCTCCAACTTATTGAATTTGAGCGATTCCTTTTCGATCAGACGATTCCAGCCGATCGGGAGGCGCTCTAGGAGAAAATCTCCTCAATATATCGGAGATAAACTTCCTGCGCGCCTGCTGGCGAGCGCGCAGGAAGGAGAACATCATTACGTGCTGAAGTCAGTCTGCGAGCATAAACGCCAGCACTCGCGATCAATCATTTGTCAATATTTCCGCCTCGCAGCTGGTATTCTAAGATTCACCAGCACGAGGCCGCGGAGGTTCTCGGGGACAGCGCTTTTCATCCCGTTGAACCGTCCATCGATTCGCTTTGAGTTTACATGTTCAAGCTGCGCTTGCCTGCTCAGTTGAATTCGAAGGTCCAAGCCGCATGGGTCCACTGCATGACGGCTCGTCGACGGGATCGGCGCCCCCTGTTGGCCTTCCCTGCAGCCCGGAAGGGATCCCCCCGCCATCCGCTCCGCTAAAAATCATCCCCAACCACAAAAGCTTAGCCGGGCGGGGGCGGGCTCGTCTTTAGGACGATCTTACGTTATCCTTAAGATTGCTGAGGGCGTTCAGGAGCGAGCCGGGCGGGGGGCAGGTGCGGATCGAAAGAGACCAGAGGAGCGACAAGCCGAGCCGGCTGGCTTTCGGCGGGTTTGTGCTGGATCCGGCGAACGCCCTGCTTTGGCGCGGCCATGACCGGATCAATTTGCCGCCCAAGCCTTTCGGCGTCCTGCGCTGTCTCGTCGAACGCGCCGGGCAGCTTGTGACCAAGGACGAGCTTTTCGAAGCGGTCTGGTCGAACGTTCACGTCACCGAGTCGAGTTTGAGCGTTTCCATCAACGCGCTGCGCTTCGCTCTTGGCGACGATCGAAAATCGCCCCGCTTTGTCGAAACCGTGACGCGACGAGGTTATCGCTTCGTCGCACCGGTCGCCGTCGACGCCGAACCCATCGAGCCCCCCCGCGCAAGAGGCGCCCCGCGCAAAGCCGCGCCGCGTCGCGGCCGGATTGCCGGGTCGGCCGCGACGGAGCGCTCGCGACGCTCGAGCGGCGTTTCGAGGACGTGGCCTTGGGCCGCCGCCAGACCGTTTTCGTGACCGGCGAGGCCGGGATCGGCAAAACCACCTTCACCGAAATGCTGCTGGAGCGCGTGTCTGGCTGGGATGTGGGCGTGCTGATTGGCCGCTGCATCGAACATTTCGGTACGGACGAGGCCTTTCTTCCATTGAACGAGGCGCTGTCGGACGGCTGCGCCGGCCCGCACGGCCCCTTGCTGCTCAAAACGCTCCGCGAGCGCGCCCCGACCTGGCTCGCCCAGCTGCCCGGCGAGATTGAAGGGCGCGACCCCGCGGCCCTGAAGAGCGAGACGTTCGGCGCCTCGCGCGAACGCATGCTGCGCGAGTTCTGCGAGCTTCTCGAGGCCCTGAGCAAGGAGCGGCCCTGGATCGTCGTCGTCGAGGACCTGCATTGGAGCGATTACGCCTCCCTCGACGTGCTGTCGCGTTTCGCCCAGCGCGCTCAAAACGCGGCGGTCCTGGTCCTTGCGACTTACCGGCCGATCGACGTCCTGGTCGGCGGGCATCCGACGCGCGCCCTGCATCAGGAATTGCAGATCCACGGGCGCTGCTCGGAAATCGCCCTGAACAAACTCTCGCAGGCCGAAGTCGAGCTGTACCTGACCTTGCGCTTCGGCTCGGCCGAACTCGGCGCTTCGCTCGCGCCGATGATGCTGCGCCGCACAAGCGGCCATCCGCTCTTCGTCGTGTCGCTGGTCAATTACTTCATTGACCAGGGCGAGATCGTCGAGACCGAGGGCGGCTGGCGGCTCGCGCCCGGACGGTCGGCGTCAAAGGACGGCATGCCGCACGATCTGCGCGAGATGATCGCCCGCCAGATCGACCGGTTGACGCCGGACGAACAGCGGATTCTGGAAGCGGCGAGCGCGATCGGGGCCGAGTTTGCCGCCGCGGCGGTCGCGGGAGGAATGAACAAGGACCCTTCCGAGATCGAGCAGACCTGCGAGGACCTGGCGCGCAAGGGCCAGATTCTGAGCCCCGACGGCGTCGCCGAATGGCCGGACGGGACAGTCTCCGGGCGTTACGCCTTCCTGCACGCGCTCTATCGGGAAGTTCTGTATTGCCGGCTCGCGCCCGGACGTCGCGCGATCCTGCACCGGCAGCTCGGCGCGACGCTCGAAAGCGGCTATGGCGCGCGGACGCCGGAAATCGCGGCGGTGCTCGCTCTGCATTTCGAGGAGGGTCGCGACTTCGCGCGCACGGTTCGCTATCTCATCGAGGCGGCCGACGGCTCAACGAAGCGTTTCGGCAACCAGGAGGCCGCAACCTATCTCACCCGCGCGCTGGGGCTGGTGGATCGCTTGCCGTCGGCCGCGGAGCGGCTCGCGGCGCGCCTCGAGCTTCTCAACAAGCGGGGTTGGGCGCGGCGCTCCGCCGGCGATCTGCCCGGCTCGCTCGCCGACATTTCGGTCATGGTCGAATGCGCGGCGGAGGCTGATCAGCCTATGGTCGAACTTGCCGGCCTTATGGACCTCAGCCGATTCTGTCTTTTTGTCGATCGCGGCCGCTGCCTCGAATTCGCGCGTCGGGCGCTGGAAAAGAGCGACGCGCTCGACGACGACGATCTGATGAAAGCCCTCGTCAGGGGCAACAGCGCCAATCTTGTCCTGCTTCTCGAAGGGTGGAGCGCCGATCAGGCCGCGATTTGCGATGCCGCGATGGAGACTACCGCCGCCTCAAAGGATCCGCGGATTTTATTGCGGCGGTCCTCGATCAAGATCGTCCTGCAGCTTCTCACCGCGAGCTATCGCGCCTGCTGGGCGAGCGCGAGATCCGCGCAGGAGACCGCGCAGGCCATCGGCGACATTTATATGTACGCGATGTACACAATGCTCGAAGCCGTCGCCTGTCTGCACCTTGGCGAATGGCGTGAGCTCCAGCGAAGCGCGACGGCGGCGCTCGCCATGAGCCAGCGGAACGCCAACAGGCAAGCCGCCGTCCTATGCGAGTTGTCGATCGCCTGGCTGCAGGCCGAGGCGCTTGACTTCGCCGGCGCCAGAGCGCGCGCCGAAGCGGCGCTCGATCCGGCGATCGAATCGAACCCATTCAATTTCTTTCTCGGCCGCAATCTGCTCGCCAAGGCCGCCTTGGGCCTGCGCGACTACAACGAGGCCGAAGCGCAATTCGCCAAGATCCGCCATAAGATCGAAGACGAGGGCGTGCCGATGGATACATCCCTCTATCCGCAATTCTACTTCAATCAATCCAAATGCTGGCTCGAGCTCGGCGACTTGGCGCGCGCCAAGGAGATGGCCCTGCAATTGAAGGCTTTCGCGGCGCCGCAGATGGAAATAACCTATTTGGCGCTTTCCCATTGCCTGCTTGGCGAAATCGCCAGGGTCGAAGGCGATGTCGAAACCGCCAGCGCTGAATTTGCGCAAGGCGTCAACATCGTTGAAGCTGGCGAAGCGCCGCTCGCCGCGTGGCGGCTCTACCTCGCCGCGGCCGAGCTGCATGACAGCATCGCCGAGCCGGACGAAGCCGCGGCTTTGAGGCGCAACTGCGGCCGCGTCATCGATTCGCTCGCCAACATGTTCGACGAAGGCGATCCGTTGCGGTCGTCGTTTCTC
>CAWESJ010000049.1:0-6262 GCA_963811015.1 uncultured Alphaproteobacteria bacterium
CGTTTAAGGCGTCCAGTGGCAGAATTGAGTTCGAGGGGAGGGACGTCACCAATGTTCCGCAGCATGAATTCGCCGCATATGGGCATCGCGAAATCATTCCAGATCACCAATGTTTTTCCGCTGCTGACCACGAGGGAGAATGTTCGCATCGGACTGCAGGCATTCGTATCGCGCTACGACATCTGGCGCCCGCGTTCGAAGCTCCCGGGGCTTGTCGAAAATGCGGACGAACTTCTGGCATTGGTCGGTCTGTGGGGTCGCCGCGAGCGGTTGGCGAAGGAATTGGCGCATGGGGAGCAGCGTGCGCTCGAAATCGGCATGGCATTGGCTGCAAATCCGCGGCTGTTGCTTCTCGACGAGCCCACCGCGGGCATGAGCCCTGAAGAGACGCGGGTGATGATGGATCTCATCGTCAAGCTCGCCGCGGAGCGCACCATTGTTCTCGTCGAGCACAAGATGAAGCTCGTGATGGGCATCAGCGACCGCATCCTCGTTCTGCATCACGGCGAATTACTGGCGCAGGGCACACCAGCGCAGGTGCGCCAGAATGAGCGCGTCAAACGGGTCTATCTCGGCCAGCGGGAGCACTGAGACGATGTTGCGGGTCGAGAGTCTCAACGCCTGGTACGGGTCGAGCCATGTGCTTCAAGACGTTGGCATCGAGGTGAACAAGGGCGAGATCGTCTGCCTGATCGGCCGCAACGGTGCCGGCAAGACCACGACGCTGAAGTCGATTATCGGTCTGCTCAGACAAAGACACGGGATCGGTGGTTTTCAAGGGCAAGGAGGTGCTCGGCCTGCCGGCGCATCTGCGCTTCGGTCTCGGTCTCGCTTATGTTCCGGAGGAGCGCAGGATCGTGCAGGGTCTGACGGTGCGGGAAAATCTCCGCCTCGGGCTTGTGGCTTCGCCGGACAAGCAAGGACGAGGCGCAGCGGATTTCGCAAGATCGCCGAGATCTTTCCACGCCTCGCCGAGCGGCTGGACCAGGACGCCGTCACCATGTCGGGCGGCGAGCAGCAGATGCTGGCGATCGCGCGCGGCGATCATATCCCAAGCCCGAGCTGATCATGCTCGACGAGCCGTCGGAAGGTATCATGCCGGTGCTGGTCGACGAGATGTTCGAGCTGTTCCGCAAGATGAAGGCCGAGGCAACGACAATTCTTCTGGTCGAGCAGAACGTCGAGCTGGCGCTCGGCATCGCCGATCGTGCCTATGTGCTGGACCAGGGCGCGGTGGTGCATCACGCCGCCGCGGCGAGCTTGCTCGCCGATGACGAAATCAAGGAACGTTACTGTTCGGTGTAAGCCCGAAAAAATTGGCAGGCTGGCGTTCTTCAGAAGTTCTGCGGGACCGAAAGCTTGCCTTTCCCGAAGCCGGAAACAGTCGAGCTGAAGGCGATACGCGCTGTTTGCAAATGGGCTGTCAGGAAGAAGGGTAAGGATGGCAAGCAGTTCGTCGCCAATAATCCATCCCGACGTTCCATATTCGACCCATCGGGGTATCTTGGGACATTAATTCGACCTCCGCCATATCGCCTTGACCGGCCGGCATTTGATCGACCCCGCCCTGAGCCTGGTCATCGGCGCCGTCATCGTCGCGGGCACATGGGGCCTGCTGCGCGAGAGTGTAGCCATGTCGCTGGCGGGCGTCCCGGTCGGGATCAGCACCACGGAGGTGCGCGGGTTTTTCGCCGCCCTGCCCGGCGTCGCCGATCTCCATGATCTGCATATCTGGGCGATGAGCACGAGCGAAACCGCGCTCACCGTCCATCTGGTGATGCCGGAGGGGCATCCGGGCGACGCCTTCCTCATGCAGGCCTCGGCCAAGCTGCATGAGCGCTATCGGATCGGCCATGCGACCCTGCAAATAGAAACCGAGCGCGGCACGATCTGCGCGCTCGCCCCCGACGACGTGGTGTGAAGAGCCCCGCGTCAAACTTTCGCCGCCGCCCGGAGAATGATTTGGCGCATGACTTTCGCGAGCGCGCCATCGCGCGCGGCGCTCACCGAAGCGGCCGTCGTTCTTGGCGGCCGGGGCGCGCGCCGCGAAGGTTTGTCTGGAGAGGATCAGCCCGCTCCGATCGATGATTCCGGCCGAGAATTCGACGCCGGCCTCGCCCTGCCCGACATTGAATTCAAATCGGCGGATGTTGGTCTGGAGACTGCGCTGCGCGCGCATCCCCGGGCGTCCGACCTCACGCGGTAGATGCGAGCGGCCGGACCCCGCGCCATTCTCGACCTATTCCGCATGCGGGCTCGAGGCTGCGCAAATTAGCCCGGAAAGATTAGCGACTGCCAAATTCCGGGGTTTGCTGCTTCTTGCCGAAGATGAACTGCTGCGGATTGCTCTCGATCGAACGGATCGCCTGGTTGATCACTTCCAGCGTCTTGCGGCCATCAACAGCCAGAGCTTCGTATTGGCGCAATCCGGTCCCGGCGAAGCGGTTGACGTTGGCGGCGATTTCCTTCAGGCGGCTATCGAAATCATCGGCGACCTTGCGGATCGATTTCGCCGCCTCGGCGATCTCGCCGAAAGCGCCCTTCGAATCGCCGGTCGCGAGAAAACCGTTGAGATTGGTCAGAACGCCATCAACCTTGTCGGCCGCCGCATTGAGCTTCGCCGACATGGACGCGACATTGGCGACGGTCGCCTTGACCTCATTGGGATTGATCGCCTTCACCACGGCGTCGACGTCGGTGGTCAAGGTTTCGAGCTTGCCGGTCAGCGGCTTGATCGTTTTTCCGACATCGGCCATCGCGGCCATGAAATCCTTGATGCCGTCGGAATTGGAGGCGAGCGCATTGGAGAATTTTTCGACATTCTTCACTGACGCCGTCACGGCGGAGGCGCTGTCGTCCATGACCTTATTGGTCTTCGCCAGAAGGTCGGCGGCCTGGTCGGAGATTTTGCGGGCGTTTTCAAGAAGGTCCTGGAAGTCCGAACGATCGGCGACGATCACGCCCGGCTCTCCGTCGGGGCCGGCCAGCAGCGGCGGCGACTGCTCCGCGCCGCCGAACAAAGCCACGGAGGCGACGCCGGTCAGGCCGGTGGATTCGAGATGCGCCTTGGTGTCGGCGCGGACCGGAACGCGGCCATCGACATCGATCAGAGCCGCGACATGGCCGGGATCTTGCGGCGAAAGGTCGATCTTCGTCACCTCGCCGATCCGAACCCCGTTGAAGAGCACCGGCGCGCCGCGCAGCAGGCCGGACACGGAGCCGGTGAAGACGACCTTATAGATTTGCCGGCCGCCGGACCGGTCGCCGCCGGCGAACCAAAAGACGAAGCCGAAGGCCGAAGCGATCACCGCCAGGGTGAAAACTCCGATCAAGGCGTAATTCGCGCGGGTTTCCATGTCTCGACGAGTCCTGTCTGCCTTGTCCGCCCCGCCGGCCGGTCAATCACCGGCCGAGAAAGCCGGCGAGGCCGTTGTCTCCTGGCGCGCCGCCCCCCGCGCGACGACCGAAGGGTCGAATTGCCGCGCCCGCTTGCCATGGAAATAGGCGTGCAGCCACGGATGCTCGGCGGCGACCATGGCCTCGATCGGGCCCGCCGCGATTACTTTCCCTTCAGCCAGGGCCGCGATCCTGTCGCAGATCGAATAAAGGCTGTCGAGATCATGCGTCACCATGAAGACGGTCAGGCCGAGCGTCTTCTGAAGCGTGGCGATCAGCTCGTCAAACTCGGCCGCGCCGATCGGATCGAGCCCCGACGTCGGCTCGTCGAGAAAGAGGAGCTCGGGATCGAGCGCCAAAGCCCGCGCCAGAGCGGCGCGCTTGATCATGCCGCCGGATAATTCTGACGGGTATTTGTCGGCCGCGTCAAGATCGAGGCCGACAAGCTTGATCTTAAGCATGGCGAGCTCATCCGCAAGCCGCGGCGACAAGCGCAAATGTTCGCGCATGGGCACTTGCACGTTCTGTTTGACCGTAAGGCCGGAAAACAAGGCGCCCTGCTGAAACATCACGCCGATGCGCCGTTCGATGCTGTCATGTTCGCGCGCCGAAACCTTGTCGATGTCCGCGCCGAAAATTTCGATTCGTCCGCTTTCCTTGCGGATAAGCCCAAGAATCGTCCTGGTGAGGACGGATTTGCCTGTGCCCGAGCCGCCAACGAAGCCGAGAACCTCGCCCCGGTAGACATCGAGGTCGAGGCCGCGCATGACGAGGTCGCCGCCAAAACCGACGACGAGTTCGCGCACGCAGATCACGACCTCGTCCCCCGGATGCGCCTGGGATCGCCTCGCCAGCAGACTGGGATTTTGCGCCGAGGCGAAACCCGGCATGGCTTTCCCCGGCGTCAAAATCGAATTCCAGCAAAGAACATGGCGAAAATTCCGTCCACGACGAGGACCATGAATATGGATTTGACCACCGAGGCGGTCACCCGGCGGCCCAGGGATTCCGCCGATCCCTCGACCGCGAGCCCCTCGACCGAAGCTATGAGCCCAATCACGAACCCCATGAAGGGCGCCTTGATCATGCCGCTCAGGAATGTGTGGAGTCCGATCGCCTCCGGCAAGAGCGCCACGAAGCTTCTCGGCGTGATGCCGCCGTAAATCCAGCTCACGATAATGCCGCCGAAAATCGCCGACATGTCGCCGATGAAGGTCAACAAGGGGACGCTCATGATGAGCGCGAGCATCCGCGGCGCGATCAGGACGTCCATTGGCTGCATGCCCATCACCTTCAGGGCGTCGATCTCCTCGCGCATCTTCATCGAGCCGAGTTCGGCCGTTATCGCCGAGCCCGATCGGCCGGCGACCATGATCGACGTCAGCATGACGCCGAGTTCGCGCAGGATGAGAATGCCGACAAGATCGACCACGAGGATCGTCGCGCCGAAACGGCGCAATTGAAACAGGCCTTGCTGCGCGACGATGGCCCCGACCAGGAAATTGATCAATACGATGATTGGCACGCCGCGAAGCGCGATCGAACTCCATATGGGAAAACAGCGAAGCGGCGCGAAACCGCTTAGGCCGCGCGAGGCTCGCGCCGAGCGTCGCGACAAATTCGCCAAGACAGCCGACGGCGTTCAAGAGATCGCGCCCGGCGTTGGAGACGCTTTCGCCGACGTCGGCGAGCAGATCGACGGCGCATGAGCGGCTCCGCCTCCGCGGGGCGTCCAGCGCGCGATAATGAGCTTCCTCGAGAAGGATCCCAAATTCCGGCCGGATCAATTCGATATCGGCCTCTACGCCCTTTGCGCCAAGCTGCTGGCGCGTCCGATCGATCAGCCAAGCCCCCGCCGTGTCGAGCCGCGCGACGCCGCCAAGGTCGAGAATAGCCCGCCGCGCCGCGCCTCCTTCGGTCAAAAGGGCTTTGGCGCCGGCTTCGATCGAAGCCGAGGAATCCAAAGTCCAGTGCCCGGCGAGACTAAGCCGCACGGAGTCGCCGTTTCGCTCGCTCGAAAATGTTGGACCGTCCAACACATCCATCCTTCCTCGCCCCCTTGCGATCTCATTATGCGCGCGTGAGAGACTTTTTTAAGCCAAACTTACGGCAAACTCGTGGCGAATTCTTTAACGCATCTGTGCCTCAGGGCGCGGAATACCTATGCGCGGCGCGCGAGCACTCGTTTCTACTGTGGCGTCAATGTCACGCGCGCCGCCCAAACGCCGCCCCAAGCGAGGCGTTAGCGGATATTTGCTTGACTGTAAGCCAATAAAACTCGCACCTTGCAGATAGAAATGACGACTTAGCAGCTAAATGTTAACAATAAGAGGAATGCGGGAAGTGCAAGCGGGCGGAGCGTCTTGCCATCGACAATACGACTTGATCGGGCGGCGGCCCGCTTTCGAAGGCTGGCGCGGCCCGGCGCGCCGCGTCCTCGTCATATTGGTTTTTCTCGCCGAGCTTTTGCTTCCGGCCGCCAATGGGCATGGGCCGCTTTTTTCCGCCCCTTCAGCCGCCGCTGTGGACTCCAGCCTCGCCGCCGCCAATTTCACGATGGCGAACCCGCCCGTTCCGTGCTCCCACCACCCCGCTGAAGGCGCGGGCCTCGATGGCGACCATGGCAAGTCGCCATGTGCCCGAATGGCGATTGCCCCTGCCCCTGCTGCAACCTCTTCGACGCCGCCGCCATCGCGCTTCCGCCACCAGACGCCGCGCAGGCGGTCTATGCGCCCCTTCTGTCCAAAGCCGTCTCGATTTTCCAAATCTTCGGCTCAATTCGTCAGCCCGCCAATTTTCTCGGGGGCCCCCGCGGACCACCGATCCTGATCTGACGAGCAAACGGCCCGACGTTCGGCTGCCGCAT
>CAWESJ010000050.1:0-5303 GCA_963811015.1 uncultured Alphaproteobacteria bacterium
GCCCTCGCGCGAAGCCGGCGAGCCAATCCGCCGTCCAATCATCAGGCAGAGCGAGCCCAAGAAGAAAGCCGCGCGGCTCGGCGGCCTTGGCGGCGAGATCGGACAGGTTCACCCGCAGGCTTTTGCGCGCGATAGCGCCGGGAGGATCATCTGGAAAGAAATGCACGCCGGCGATCAAGACATCCGTGGTGAGGACGATGTCGCAGCCTTGCGGCGGCGCAAGGATGGCTGCGTCGTCGCGCAGCCCCAATCCGCCAGGGCCGGAGAGCGGCGCAAAAAAACCTGCGATCAGTTCATCTTCCGTTGGGCGCGGCAATGGCGTCTTGCTCAGAGGTTGCGGTAAATCGCCGAGCGTCGGCAGACGGCAGCTTGAACGGCCCGCCCAAGCGACGCGATTGCGCCGGGAGCGTTCACGGAAGCCGCCGCGCCGCATCGCGCGATTCTCGACCCACGAGCAGCCAAGCAAAGGCGCGCCGAACAAAGGCCGCGCCATTTGTGGTCGCCGGTTCTCCATGGGCGATCAACACGCGTTCGATCGGCCAGGCGAGAATGCGTTCGAGCGCCGCATGCGCGGCGCGGCGATTGAGGAAGGTCGCGCGCCATTCTCGCGGGGCGCCGGGATTTGGCGCGATAATTCCATCGAGCCGCGCGACGAAGCCGCGCCAGCCTTTGAACCAGCCGAGCGGCAGATTTTCGATCAGATCGGCGAAAATCACCGTGCGGCTCGCGCGATGGAAAAAGACAACTTCCGTCATGACGAAACTGCCCCGCATGAGGACCTGGTCAATGTCCGCCGCCCAGGGCGAATTGGGCGAATCGCCCAAGTCTGCGTCGAAGGGGAGGTCCTTTCGCCGCTTGCGCAAGCCCGGAGAAGCGTAGAGACGAGCTTCGGGATAAGCAGACTTCCATTCACCAAGAAAAAGGTGATGCAAAAGATTGGGCGAGACCAGATAATGAATCGGCCCCAAAGCGTCGATCTCGCGCCTGAGGTCGGCGGAGAGCGCTATGGGCGACCATATAAAAAGGCCGCCATCCGACAATCTAATCACAGCCATGCGGGTCGGGTAGGGAAAGCCGAAAACAAACGGCAAAACTGGACCTTCGCCAACCCAGAGGCTCGGCCCGAATTCGTGCAACAGAGCGCACATCCTAACGCCTCGCTAACGCCTTCAGCTCGCTCACCCGCGCGGCTCGAACTCCACAGCGCGAAGCCCGCGCGCCAATCCGTCGAGCACGGCATTGACCATTCCGGCCTCCTCGCGGCCGAAAAACGCGCCCGCGACATCGACATATTCCTTGATCGCCACGCGGGCTGGGATGTCGATGCGCTTTTTCAACTCATAAGCGCCAGCGCGCAGAATCGCGCGCAAGACCGCATCGACCCGCGCCAGGGGCCAGCCTTCCGCCAAGGTCTTGTCGATCAGCCTGTCGATCGGACCCTGGTCCGCGATCACCCCGCTCAATATGTCGCGGAAAAAGGCGACTTCGGCGGTCTTATAGCGCTCGCCTTCGATTTCGCCGCCGATCCAGAAGGATTCGAATTCGGCGAAGATTTCATTCAGGCCTTTCTCGGCCACCTCCATTTGATAGAGCGCCTGAACGGCGGCGAGGCGCGCGGCGGAGCGTCCGTCGGCATTGGCCATTAGAGCGCCCCGATCTGGAGCTTGAGGCGATAGAGCGCCAGAGCCGCCCGAGCGGCGTCGCCGCCCTTGTCGCCCTGCTTTGGATTCGCCCGCTCCCGCGCTTGCGCCTCATTCTCGACCGTCAGAATTCCATTGCCGAGAGCGAGCCTGCGCGCGACGCCAAGCTCGGTCAGGGCGCGCGCGCTTTCATTGGCGACAATCTCGAAATGATAGGTCTCTCCGCGAATGACGCAGCCAAGCGCCACGGCGCCGGCAAAAGGTCGATTTTGCGCTTCGGCGCCATCGAGCGCGATCGCCATGCCGATCGGAATTTCGAGCGCGCCCGGCACGCTCAAGACGTCAGAGGCCGCGCCGGCCTGGAGCAACGCCTGCCGCGCGCCGTCAAGGAGCAAGGCGCCTATGTCGTCATAAAAGCGCGCCTCGACGATGAGGAAACGCGCGCCTTCGACGCTAGCTTCGGCGGAGGCGGAAGATCGGCGCGGCTCAGCCATGGCTTTGAATATTCGCTCCGGCGCGTGGATCGGGTAAGGCTTCGCCACGGCGAACGCGCTTCGAGTAACAAGCCAATCGCGCCGCGGCAAGCCGAAAGCGCATGGCTGCGCCGACGCCGAAAGCCGCCACGGCAAGATGCGGCGACCGAAGATCGCGCGGCTCATGCGTCTTTTGCGTTGCGCGTCCGGGCGGATTGACGCGCGCGCCTTCTCGCGGTCATCAATATCGCGTATTTCGTCGCGTCAAATTGATGCGCCGCAATGAAACGCATCGTTCGGCGCGGGATGCTTGTCGAGCATGTTCCGAAAAAGTTGCCCGACTTTTTCGACATTTAGACATCGGATATATCCGATGTCTCATGAGAACATGCTCCAACTTATTGATCTGGAGCGAGTTCTTATCGATTGGATTGAGTTCCATCCAATCGGAACGCGCTCTAGACCTATTGCTTGAGCTGGAACGAGCGTTGGCGTTTCAGCCCAGGCCACGACGGTGCGAGCGACCGATGGGTAACCGCAAGCGCCTGGCCGCAGGCTTACATGCAACGCGCGCCAACAGGAGGCCTTTCTCAATGCCGCAGGATCTTGCGTCGCCGTCCGGCGCCGAGCGCGCCCATGCCGAGCCGGCGGCAAGCCAGCCGCAATTGGCTCAAGAGATCGCGCCGGCCCCGGTCCGCCGACCGGCGTTTACAAAAGAGATCGCGCCGGCGGCGGCGCTCTCGTCCGCACAAGATCCGCTCGACTTCGCCGCGAGCGCGATCGACCACGCCTTTCACGGCATGATCGCCAAAGCGACGAATGGCCTCTCGCCCATGGCGCTCGGCGAAGCTTTCGCCGATTGGGGCGTGCATCTCGCCTTCTCGCCGGGCAAGCAGATGCAGCTCGCGGCCAAGGCGGCGCGTAAATTCGGCCGTTTCGGCGCGGTGGCCGCGACCTGTTTCCCGAGCCGCCGTTCGGCGGTCGGTCTCGATCCGCTGCCCCAAGACCGCCGCTTCGTCGCCGAGGATTGGAGCATTTGGCCCTATTACCTCCTGTCGCAGGGATTCCTGCTGCAGCAGCAATGGTGGCACAATGCGACGACTGGCGTCGGCGGCGTCAACAAGCAACATGAGGAGGTGGTCGCCTTCGCCATGCGCCAGCTGCTCGACATGCTGTCGCCGTCCAATTTCATTCTCACCAACCCGGTCGTTCTGCGCCAAACAATCGAGTCCGGCGGCGGGAATCTCGTCAAGGGCTTCGCCAATCTGATCGACGATTGGACCAGGAGTCAGACCGACGCCAAGCCGGCCGGCGCCGAGTCTTTCGCGCCCGGCCGCGCGGTGGCGACAACGCCCGGCAAGGTCGTCTACCGCAACCGCCTGATCGAGCTGATCCAATACGCGCCGCAAACGGAAACGGTCAGGGCCGAGCCGGTCCTTTTCGTCCCGGCCTGGATCATGAAATATTACATACTTGATCTTTCCCCCGGCAATTCCCTCGTCCGTTACCTCGTCGGCCAGGGTTTCACCGTTTTCATGATCTCCTGGCGAAATCCCGACGCATCCGATCGCGATCTTTCGATGGAGGATTATCGCAGGCTCGGCGTCATGTCGGCGATCGACCAGATCCGATCCATCGCGCCCGGCCGCAAGATCCATGCGGCTGGCTATTGCCTCGGCGGCACGCTTCTCTCGATCGCGGCGGCGACCATGGCGCGCGACGGCGACGATGTCTTGAAAAGCCTATCGCTTTTCGCGGCGCAGCTCGACTTCACCGAAGCCGGCGAACTCACGCTTTTCATCAATGAAAGCCAGGTCAGCTTTCTCGAGGACCTCATGCGCGGCGAAGGCTTCCTCCCGGGCGGGCAAATGGCCGGCGGCCTTCACCCTCTTGCGGTCCAAGGACTTGATCTGGTCGAGGGCCGTCCATGAATATCTGATGGGCGAACGCGAGCGGCTCAACGACCTGATGGCGTGGAACGCCGACGCGACCCGCCTGCCCTATCGGATGCACTCGGAATATTTGCGCCGCTTGTTTCTCGACAACGACCTCGCCGAAGGCCGCTTCAAGACCGAGGGGCGCCCGATCGCGCTGAACGACATAAGCGCGCCGATTTTCGCCGTGGGCACGGAGACCGACCATGTCGCGCCCTGGCGCTCGGCCTTCAAAATTCATATTTTAACCGACGCGGAAGTGACTTTCCTTTTGACCTCCGGCGGCCATAACGCCGGCGTAATTTCCGAACCGGGCCATAATGGTCGCCATTACCGGCTGCGCCGCAAGGGCGAGCTCGATCATTATCTCGATCCCGACTGCTGGCTAAAGGAGGCCGAATATCGCGAAGGGTCCTGGTGGCCCGAATGGAGCGAATGGCTCGCCGCCCATTCGACGGAGGAGCGAAGCCCGCCGCGCTTCTTTGATGACGGATCCCTCGCCGATGCGCCCGGAACCTATGTGCTTCAGCCTTGATCGCGGGCGATAAACCGGCGCGTCCGACCAAGGCTGCGTCCACGCGGGGATCTCCAACGCCAGCCAGGATGTCATCATCGGGGCGATCATCGTCGCGGCGGTGACGCTCGACCGATTCCGACGGTGCGGTGCGAGGCCCTCGCCTGAGGCGATCGGGCCGGTTCCAGTCGAAGGGGCATCGCTATGCGTCTCTCCTCGGTTCTCATGCTCGGGCTGTCGTTCGTGGCGCTGACCCTGCCTGTCGCTGGCGCAGCTCGGGGTCGAAGAGCGGGTGAACGTGCCGAGCCTCTCGGTCATCGGCCACGGCAAGGTCACGGCGATGCCGGACGTCGCCGACATCAACGTCGGGGTCGTCTCCCAGGGCCCGACCGCCCTGACCCGCTCCAGAGCAACAGCGAGGCGATGGCGGGACTTCAGAAGGTCCTGAAGCAGCGAGGGGTCGCCTCCAAGGATGTCGAGACGACCCAGATCCAGGTCAGTCCGGTCTACTCGCACTCGGACCCGAGGCGACCGGTCCAGAATGAGGAGTTCGTGCCGAAGGTGGTCGGCTACCGGGTGACGAACTCGGTCGAGGTGAACGCGGATCGCCACATCCACAAGCTGGGCGAGATGCTCGACGCCGTCGTCGGGGCGGGGGGCGAACGAGGTGACGGGGATCTCGTTCCGCGTCGAGAAGTGCGAGCAGCTCCTCGACCAGGCGCGGAAGCTGGCGATGGCCGAC
>CAWESJ010000051.1:0-7434 GCA_963811015.1 uncultured Alphaproteobacteria bacterium
ATAGCGGTAATAGCCGCGGTTTTTCGGCAGCAATCCATGCGGATCGATGGCGGAATTGGCCTTGACCGGCGGGCCTTCGGCCGGTGGCATGGTCGCCGCGATTTTGGCGAAGACCGGATTGGGCGTTCCGGCCGCGATGAGCGCGCCGACCACGGCGAGCGAGCCGGAGGCGTGGCTGTGAACGAAATGCGCTTCCATGGGAAATCTTTCGCCTTTGACGAGATGCTCGGCCGGGTGGTGGAAGTGGAGCTGAACCAGGGCGTAGCGCTCGGAGCCGACGGTCAGCCCGCCGCCTTCGGCGAAATTGAGCTGAATCGTATGGCCATTGTTGACGATCGTGTCGGCTTCGCGCGCCCAGGCGATGTCGAGCGGCGCCAGCTCCGCCTCGATCGAATCGTCGATGGCGATCGGGGATTGCTGGGTTCCAACCGCGCAGACGCGGCTCGCGGGGTCGATTTCGCCCCAATTCTGCGGACCCTGCGCGCCTTCATAGCTCCAATGCGCGCCTTCCGCGGCGAACCCTATGCGCGCGCAAACCGGGCATAAAGCGAGCCCAGCAAGCGCCTTCAGCATGCGACGACAATTCATGTCCGATACTCCCCCAGGTCATTGGACCTTCTTCCTGCCCGCCGGCGCCCTTTGCGCCGCGGGAAAAGCTACGCCCGCCGCTTGAGCCCTCTTCGCAGCCAGGCCGCCGCAAGGACCAAGCCGGCCCCAGCCGGCGCCGCCCAGGGCTCGAGCGTGGCCCCATGCGCGCCGAGAAAGGCGGCGAAATCGGGATCGTCGGCGACAAGGGCGCCGGCGATCCAGCCAAGCAGAGCCGCTCCGGCCCAAACGAGGGCGGGAAACCGGTTGATCAGCGACAGCAGCAGGGCCGAGCCAAAGACGACGAGCGGAATCGACAAGACGAGGCCGAATGCGATGAGCAGGACCGATCCTTTCGCGACGGCCGCGATCGCCATGACATTGTCGAGCGACATGACCGCGTCGGCGACGACAATGAGGCGGACCGACGCCCAGACGGTCTTGGCCGGCTCTATGTCGCTTTCGGTTTCTTCATCGACGAGCCGCACCGCGATCCAAAGGAGGAGGAGTCGCCCGCGACCTTGACGAAAGGCAGGTCCAAAAGCTCGACAATGAGAAACGTAAAGACAAGGCGCAAAACCACGGCCGCGGAGGCCCCCAGCGCGACGCCCAATCGGCGTTGCCGGGGCGGCAGCGAACGGCAGGCAAGAGCGATGACTACCGCATTGTCCCCCGAGAGGAGGAGGTTGATCCAGATGATTTCGAGAACCGAAATCAGCAAGGCCGCGGCGCCGGAGTCCATGGCGTGCAGCTAGGCCAGGACGGGCGCGGGGTCAAGCCTTCGCTTGGGGCTCGATCGGGGCTTGCGCATGGACTCCGATAGGCGGTCCCGCCGCAGCTTTGCCGCCAAGACGCCGATGGCGGCGAGAGCCGCGCGCGCCGCTTGGTCGAGGGTCGGGCGCGGCTCCCCCCGTGCGCCCTTGCGGCGGGGTCCTGGGCCGCGACCGCCGAGCCGGGGCGTATGGATGAAGCCTACCGCGCGCGCATGACCCGCCATCAAGGAAAGATAGAGCGTTTGGTTGCAGAGATAGTCTCCCGCGTCGATCGAGATCGCGGCTTTGGCGCCGGCGCGGTTGAGCGCGGCGGCGATGCGAGCGGATGGGAAGGTCGCTTTTGCTGCGAAGGGCGCGCCCGGAACGATCGCGCGCCGTCCCGCCGACGCCCCGGCCGCGTCGGGATGGATGAGGCTTACGCGGTTCAGGGCGCGGGTCTCGACGCTGAAGGTTTTCCGGCGCGCCGCGAGGCCGAAATGCAGGATGGCGTCGGGGGCGGCGGCTTCGGCGAGCTCGCGCAGGCGCGGCCCGATGGCCGCGTAGACGACCGGGAGAATATGGAGCGCGACGTCAATTCCCGACCGCGCCAGGCGGGCCTTATGCCTTTCGAGCGCGCGCATCAACAAAGCGGTCGGATTTTCCCTGGCGCCGGGGAAGTGGCCGAAGCCGGTCACGAGAATGCGAACGGGCGCGAGTTTCAAAAGGGGCTCAAGATTTTAAATTGTGCCGCTTGGAATATAAATATCCACCATAGGCGATAAACGTCGCGAAAAACGCAATTGCTAATCCATAATAATAGTCAAGCCCGGCGCCGCCGTAATGAATGAATAATTGATGAGCCTGAACAAAGTATAAATCTATGTCGACTGTTCCTTTTACCTCGCCTGCTATCTCTCGCGTCAATAATCCGACTAAAGTCGTAGCGAAAGTTTTTAAAACCGTCTCACTGAGCGGTTTGCGCCTAAACTTATCGTAAAGCACGATCCCGGCGATAACAATAAGAAGGCCGCAAAGAAAGTAGACTGCGATCATCGCCGGCCACTCCTCAGCAAGCTCACGCCCATCAGAACAAACAAGCCGGACATCACGAAAAAATAGATCGGCATGTCCAAAATCGCGACGGCGCCGATTCGGATCAATTCCGTCACAAATATTTCGACGCCAAAAGCAAAACATAAGAACGACACGATAAACGCGGCGACATGCGACGGCCTGAACTCGTAGAACCGTTCGAATGTCGCAACGGCGAACTGGCTCAGGTCCTCGAGAAAGCTTGGTTGGGCGCGACCGCTCCCGCCTTGGCCGCTTCCGCCTTGGCCGCTCCCGCCCGCAGGCGGGTCGGCCCAAATGGATGAACTTATTCGCCGCGCTTCACAATCATTTGCGATCATGGAAACCCTCTCGAATATTCAGGCTTCACAAAATAGTTATAAGTTATCATCTCACCATCCCGCCGGCAATGCGAGGTTGACGCGCGAAGCCATGGCTCGAAACCGTTGCGAAAGTCGTATTGCCGACAAGTTTAAGCGTCATCAAAAGGCGCGCCCTTAACTCACGCCGGCTCGGGCCCCACTTAATCCTTCGGTAAGGCGCGATCGGTTCTTAAGGGGACGTCTGGAGCCGCGGCCCAAATATCCGCCGAGCTCGGCGCGCCGCGAGAAAGAATGAAGGTCATGCCGCCAGCCCTAGCGCGCGCGTCGATGCGGCGCGACGCCGTCGCCAATCGCCTGGCCGCCAAGCGCGTGGCTCTGGCGTTGCTTGGCTGCGCGCTTCTCCTTGTTTCCGGCTGCGCCTCGACCGGCCTCGACGAAGTGGCGGACACAGCTGCGGCGGCGCGTTCGTTTTCCATCTTCGTCTGCTCCACCCGCAAGGGCGAGCGCGGCGCGGCGAGCGAAGCCGCGGTCGAAGGCGGACCCCGTCTGTCCTTGCAGATGATCAGCGCGCCGCCGAACCATGAGGCGGGCAAGATCGAGCGGCCGAGCTTCGGCTCGGAAGATCCGCAACAGCATTTTGTCGCGATGAGCCGGCGCGGGCTCGACGAGACGGCGTTCCTCTCCGAGCTCGCCGCCCATATTTCCGGCCGGATCGGCTCGAACCGCGACATTCTGCTCTACGTCCACGGCTTCAACACAAGCTATGACGACTCCCGCTTCCGCCTCGCCCAAGTCGTCGACGACGGCCGCTTCGGCGGCGTCCCGGTCTTGTTCACTTGGCCTTCGGCCGGCAGCCTGCTCGACTATGGCGCGGCGAAGGAAAGCGCGACGGCGTCGCGCGACGTCCTGGCGAAGCTCATTCGCGAGCTTGCGGAAACGCCCGGCGTCGGCCGCCTGCATATACTCGCCCATTCGATGGGCGCTTGGCTCACGATGGAGGCCTTGCGGGAAAACGCCATCGCCGGAAGCCCCGACCTCAACGGCAAGCTCGGCGACGTCATGCTGGCCGCGCCGGACATCGATCTCAATGTCTTCCGCGAGCAGCTCGGGCGGATTGGCTCCTCGCATATTTTCGTTCTTGTTTCGGCCAATGATCGCGCGCTGTCCATTTCGCGCACGCTCGCAGGCGACCGTCCGCGCCTCGGCGCGCTCGACCCGAACCGCCCGGGCGATCGCGCCGCGCTCGAGGCGCTTGGCGTGAAGGTCTATGATCTTTCGCAGGAATCCGCCGGGCTCATCGGCCATGCCGCCTATGGGGACGCGCCGCAGGTCGTGCGCACGATCGGCGCGCAAATCGCCGAGCCGCGGCCGCAGGACGCCAATGTCCAGGCGGTGCTCGGCGACAAGCCCGTCGACGGCAAAATCATCGCCACGCCGCTTGCGCCAATCGCGGCGCCGCAACAATAGGCCGACGGGCCAAACGGCCGCGGCTTTTGATTGGCCGCGGGAACTCTTTCGCAGGATATGCGTTTAGGCATCTTGGGCCGCGTTTTCGCGGGCGGGAGAGATTGCTTGGCGGCCATCGCGCTTCGCCGCCAATAATGGTTCTGTCTCGCGCAGGGGCGCATGACGTTTTTCGACGCTCAATATCGCAGCGCACAAGATTAGATTTCCGCAAATACAATTTTTGTTGAGCCGATGAACTTAGCGTTAGCCATTCATGGTTTTTATCGACGGCGCTGCATAGGTTTACACGAAAAATTGCTGCAGGGCAGCATAAAATATTGGTATTGACGTCACATTACTATTAGCTTTAACGTCTAGAATACATTGATAGCAACGTTTTCGCTTTGCTCGAACGCCCAGACCGAACGTTCGCGCTCGTACCCGTGCATCAAGATACGTGTGAGGTGATGGTATCATGTGCTTGATCGCTGAAATCGTGCATTCCTGTTCGAATGAAAAAGTCGCGCAAGCCGCGGTTGCTTCGATCGGTTCGGATTTCGCGGGCAAGGTCAGCGCAACCGCCAGCGCATATGGCATGTCGATCGGCGCCTTTACGGCGCGCGCCGTCCTTCAGTTCGACCAACGCGTCGGCGAAGACGAGAAGGCCGTGCTTCGCCAAGCAATGAGGGGATCGGATCAGCCGATCCTGTTCGGGCTGCATCGGATTCTCGAGCCTGTCGTCGAAACGGTTGATTGAACGCGCGGCGCTCGGACCTGCGCGAAGAGACATCTCGAAGCCATTAAGAGTTCTTGGGTCCGGCTCATCGCGGAGTGAACCCAAGAAGAGCCCCCGCCGGCGCTCAGGCGCTTTGGCGGAAGGGCTCGCCTTCGAGATGTTCGTGGGTTTCGATCTCCTCGATGATTTTCGCCACGAAAGCGTTGAGGTCGGCTGGAGAGCGGCTCGTGATTATGCCATCGTCCACCACGACCGCCTTATCGGTCCAGAGGCCGCCGGCGTTTTCTATGTCGGTCTTGATCGACCTCCAGGACGTCAGCTCGCGGCCCTCGACGACCTTGGCCTCCACGAGCAGCCAAGGCGCGTGGCAGATCGCCGCGACAATTTTTCCAATGCCGAGAAAATCGAGGATGAGCTTGATCGCGGTCTCGTTCGTCCGCAATGAATCCGGATTCATCTGCCCGCCCGGCAAGATCAAGCAGTGATAGTCGGAAGGTTCGACCGCGCCGAGCTCGAGATCTACGGCGACGGTCTCGCCCCACTCATTTCCCTTCCATCCCCGGATCCGAGGGCCTTTCGGCGCGGCGATCAGCACCGACGCCCCAGCTTCCTTCAACCGGTTCAGCGGCGTCAGGAGTTCGGACTGCTCGAACCCGTCCGTCGCCATGATGAGAATCTTCGCATCGCGAATTGTCGGCATGGCGTCCCTCCATGGATTGCATGGGTGGAAAACCAGCTCATCTATGCAGGGTTCCGCATTGTTTCAATGCGCTTCAATGCGCCGCGCCCATGGCCGCGACGGCTCGGCGGCGTCCTCGCCGAGAGCCGGCTGATAGAACAGGCCGAGGCCCGGCCGGCGCCCCTTCTCGAGAAGCCGGATCGTCGCCGCGTCCTTGATCTCGAAAGCGTCGAAGCCGCAGCGCGCGAGATGCTGCAGCTGATCGAATAAAATATCGCCGACCGCGCGGAGCTCGCCGGAAAAGCCGCCCGCGCGGCGGATCTGGCGGGCCATGGAGAAGCCGCGCCCGTCGCTGAATTTGGGGAAGTCGATGGCGACGAGCGCGAAGCGGGGCAGGTCCGGCGCGACCTCCTGCGCCGGCGCGCCGGCTTCGAGCAGGAGGCCGATCGGGACATTGGCGGCCTGAAGCTGCGGCGCGCTCGCGCGCCATTGCGGCAAGGTCAGGATCACTTTGCCTTCGAGCGGCGGGTCTTCGCCTTGCGCGAGGGCGCGCCATTCATCCGGCGCGAAAACGTCGTTCTTGAATAAAGCCATGCGTCAGGCGTCCGAAACGGCGTCGAGCGCCTTTGTGTGAAGGCCGCATTCGACCTTGCCGCGGTCGCGCCAGCGTCCGGCGCGCGGGTCTTCGCCGGGCTTCACCGGCGTCGTGCAGGGAATGCAGCCGATCGAAAGATAGCCCTTGGCGACGAGCGGATGGCGCGGCAGGTCATGAGCTGCAAGATAGGCCTCGATGTCATCGGCCGACCAGCCGGCGAGAGGATTGATTTTGATCCGGCCGCCTTCCGCCTCGAACAGGGCGAGAGCCGCGCGCGTTTGCGCCTGAAACCGCTTGCGGCCGGTGATCCAGGCGTCATAGCCCTCGAGAGCCTTCGCCAGCGGACGGACCTTGCGTATTTCGCAGCAGCGGTCCGGGTCGCGCGCCCAGAGGAAGTTTTCAGGATCGTCGGCCGAAAGCTCGGCTGGGTCAGGCGCGACATTGACGACATTGCGCAGGCCCAGATGGGCGACGAGCGCGTCGCGATAGGCGAGCGTCTCGGCGAATAAAACTCCGGTCTCGATGAAAAGGACCGGCGCGGCCTTGTCGATTTCGGCGACCAGATGGAGCAGCGCGGCGGATTCCGAGCCGAAGCTCGAGACGAGGGCGATCTTGCCCGGAAACAGGTCCTCGATCGCAAGGCGGAGAAATTTCCTTGCGTCCAATTCGGCGAATTTGGCCGCGAGCCTGGCCGCGGTCTCGGCGTCGCTGAACAGAGGCAGGTCAGCCGCGCTCATAAAGCGCCTCCTGGAACGGCTTTATGCCGACCCGCCGGTAGGTTTTGAGAAAGTCCTCGCTCTTGTCCGTGCGGATCTTCAAATAGGCGTCGACGATGGACTCGACGGCGTCGACGATCTCCTCGGACGAGAAGCTGGGGCCGGCGATCTCGCCAATCTCGCAGGTTTCGTCGGCCGCGCCGCCGAGGGTGATCTGATAGGCTTCCGCGCCGCTCTTCTCGAGGCCGAGAATGCCGATATGCCCGACATGATGATGGCCGCAGGCGTTGACGCAACCGGAAATGTTGATCTTCAGTTCGCCGATCTCGGCGGCCCGCGCGCCCTCGCCGAACCGTTCCGAGATGCGCTGGGCGACCGGGATCGAGCGCGCCGTCGCAAGCGCGCAATAGTCGAGGCCGGGGCAGGCGATGATGTCGGTCACGAGGCCCGTGTTGGCGGTGGCGAGGCGCAAGGCGGCGAGCCGGTCGAAGAGCTGCGGCAGATCGTCGAGCGCCACATGCGGCAGGACGA
>CAWESJ010000052.1:0-5226 GCA_963811015.1 uncultured Alphaproteobacteria bacterium
CAAACCAAACATCGCTTCTTTGCCTGAACCAGCCCATGAACCGCGTCGCCAGGCGCCGGCGGAATTCGATTGGTCAGCAGAAAATTGAGATCCTCTTGCTGAGTTAGTCGTGCGATAAGGGATCGAATTGTCATGATGCGGTGGTTTCGCCTCTCTAGAGCATGTTTGCGAAAAAGTTGACCGACTTTTTCGATGAGAACATGCTCCAACATCTTGAAATCGAGCGATTTCTTATCGACCGAATGAGTTCCCTTCGGTCGATAGGCGCTCTAGGTCCTGGAACGATGGAATCTCGCTATACACTTATTGCGCTCTATGCGCTCGGCGCGGGCGCGTTGACAATATCGATTGTGAAGCTGAAGAGGCGGCTTGAGCTGTCCAAGGCGAAGCACAGATCCTTGACCGGTCATTCGCGCATGGCGCGGCGGGTCGCTTCGCTCGCGCCCTTCTATGAATATGACGACCAAGAATTCTTTCGCTGCGACCACGCGCCTGACGAGGTCGCCGCGCGCCGGCGCGCCGGATTCATGCGCCTCTCCAAACTTTACCAGGACCGATTCGCCAAGACGATCAACCTGACGGAAGAAGTCAAAGGATCCATCTCCGATCTGCAATTCACCGACGTCTACCGCGCGCCATTCCAGTTTAGCCGATTCGTGCGCCAACACATTAAATCCGGCGTTTTTCTCCAAGCCTCCTCGGGCGTGACGCTCACCGATCTCGACGGAAATCATTTCTACGACCTTGCCGGATCTTACGGCGTCAACCTCTTCGGCTATGATTTCTACAAGGACTGCATCGCGCGCGGCGCGCGGCGCGTCGGCGAACTTGGCCCGGTCCTCGGCGCCTATCATCCCGCAATCGTCTACAATATCGAACGGCTCAAGGAGATTTCCGGACTGGACGAGGTCTCGTTCCACATGTCTGGAACCGAGGCCGTCATGCAGGCGGTGCGGCTTGCGCGCTACCACACGCGCCGCTCTCATCTCGTGCGTTTCTGCGGGGCCTATCACGGCTGGTGGGGCGACGTTCAGCCGGGCGTCGGCAACCCGACGCCGGCGCATGAAACCTACACATTGAAAGACATGTCGGAGGATAGCTTGCGCGTGCTGCGCAAGCGCCGCGACATTGCATGCGTGCTGATCAATCCGCTGCAAGCGCTGCATCCCAACGCTGGCGCGCCCGCCGATTCCTCCCTGGTCGACAGCGCCCGAAGCGCGCATTTCGACAGGCAGGCCTATGCCGATTGGCTGAAGCGGCTTCGGGCTGTTTGCACCGAGCGCGGCATCATCCTGATCTTCGACGAGGTCTTTGTGGGCTTCCGCCTCGCGCTGGGCGGCGCGCAAGAATATTTCGGCGTCCGGGCCGATATGGTCACCTATGGAAAGACGCTTGGAGGCGGCCTGCCGGTCGGCGCGGTCTGCGGCCGCAAGGATTTGATGAAACGCTACCGCGACGATCGTCCCGCCGATATTTGCTTCGCCCGCGGAACCTTCAACTCCCACCCTTACGTGATGGGGGCCATGCACGAATTCCTGGAGCGGATCGCCCAACCTGAAATTGGCGATTTGTATCGCGATCTCGATGCGGTGTGGAATGGGCGGGCGGATCGCCTGAACCAACGCCTGCGCGAGGCGGAGCTCCCCGTTCAAGTGGCGAACATGTCCTCGATCTGGACAATCTATTACACCCGGCCGTCGCGCTACAATTGGATGCTGCAATATTACCTGCGCGCCGAAGGTCTGGCGTTGAGTTGGGTTGGGACGGGGCGAATTATTTTCAGCTTGAATTATACGGATGCTGATTTCGAAGCGGTCGCGAACCGCTTTATCGCCGCCGCCAAGACGATGCAGGATGACGGATGGTGGTGGGTCGATCCTTTGGCGACGAACAAATCGATCAAGCGCCAAATTCTACGTGAAATGCTCGCCCGCCGCTTCGGATTGGATTAAAGGCCTTGCCGATCCCGTCAGGAAGGGATCGGCAGGGCCTGGCCTTTCTCACACGTGCTGCTCTGGCGTCGCCGAATCGAACAGCTCGCCGCGCAACAGGTAGAGCGGGGCCATGTGGTAGAGCTTGATGTCGTGATAGGGATCGGTCAGGATCTTCGTCAGCCACACGAGCCCAGTCCGAACATCCTTGATAAAAAAGAGGTGGACGGTCCGGAATATGCAGTCGCCGGCCGCGATGAAGAGCCATATTTGGGCGAGCTCGCGCACGAAATCGGCGGTGTTGGCTGGCGGCGGATAGAGTCCGAAAAGGGTAGGGTCGAAATAAAGCAGGAGAGGCGAGGCCGCCCAAATCCCCATCAGGACGACTTTTCTCTTCAGGTTGTAGCCGACTTTGACCGCTTCCTTATATTCGTGGGTGGCGTGGTTCACCTCGTCGTAGCCCTTCGGCTCGAAGAAGAAATGTCCGATTTGCCGCGTCATCATGGCCGCCAGCCAGCCGGCCAAGGCCGCGGCGACCGGGTTCGTGAACACCAACACATAGGTGCACAGAAAACTGACCGCGCTGAACAAATGCAGCGACTGGTTGATCCGGCTGTGATGGTAATAGCGGTGATCGTCCCACCGCTGTGATCTGAGATCCTGAAGAAAACCGTTCATCGCCTCCCCACTCCGTGCTTTTGGTCAACGTTCATCGTTTACGCACCAAATGTGACAGTTCGGGCGCTGTCGCCCTGTAAACTTATTCAAGTTTGCGGATGTCCTGGATCGCGGAAGTCCTGGTTCGCAGATGCCCGGGCGCGCGCGGACCGCCTCGTGGTGACTTGCGCGGTGAGGCGCAAGTCGGGCGGCTTTCGCTACGGGCCAGCGCGCGTTTATTCCGCGATCTGCGCCTCCAACCGCGCGTCTCGCCCGGCCGGCGCCGCGGCTTTCCCAAATCGGATGAGCGAGAAATGGCCGAAGGGCGGCATGGAGCGGCGTTCGATCACGCGCACGCCGGCGCGCCCGGCGATCCAGCGTTCATAGCGTCCCCAAGGGAACTCGAGGCGCCAACCGAGAAATCGCGTGATTGGCGTGAGCCATTGCTCAATGACGCGCCGCGGACCCTTGTCGGCGCCCACGCGGCTGACCAGCACGATCTCGCCGCCGGGCTTTAGAATCCGCACGAATTCGTCGAGCGTTCCTTCCGGATCGGGAACTGTGGTGACCACGAGTTGCGCGACGATGACGTCGAATGAACTATCGGGAAAGGCCATGCGCCCCGCGTCCATGACCGAGAGCCCTTCGACATTCGTCAGATGCAATTCGGCGACCTTCTCCTGCGCCTTGCGCAGCATGGGCTCCGACAGATCGACGCCGACAAGTCGCGTCGCGCGCGCGTAATCGGGCAGCGAAATGCCGGTTCCGACGCCGACTTCGAGGATGCGTCCGCCGACTCGCTCAGCGGCCTCTGCCGCGGCTCGCCTTGCGCGCGCGAACAGGGCGCCGAAGACGAAATCATAGATCGGAGCCCAGCGCGCATAGGCCTTCTCGATCGTGTCGTTGCTGAATTCCGTCCCCATTATCCCCTCATCCTCTCCTTGCGCCGGAGACAAAGCCTATCCGCCGCGATCGGCCGGTTTCTCGGCTCTCTCTATACTATGCGTGATGCGATGCGGGGCTTGCGGGAGCCGCCGATCACCACTTGATTGATATGCCGGATAAATTGCCGCGCGCTGTTTTCCCACGAGCGGGTCAGCGCGAAGGCGCGGCAGGCCTCGCGCGAAATGCGAAGGGCGCCGAGGCAGGCCGCGCGCAAATCTTCGCTCAGCACGCCGATTGGATTATTGCCAATGACGTCGCGCGGGCCGGTGACAGGAAAGGCTGCGATCGGAACGCCGCTCGCGAGCGCTTCAAGCTGGACGATGCCGAACGTATCCGTCCGGCTCGGAAACACGAACGCGTCGGCCGCGGCAAGATGCTCCGCCAGTTTCCTGTTCTCCAACAAGCCCAGAAACTTCGCGTCGGGAAACCGGCGGCGCAGCTCGGCCTCCTGAGGCCCCTCGCCAATGACGACCTTGGTTCCCGGCAGGTCCAGCGAGAGAAAGGCTTCGAGGTTTTTCTCGACCGCGATTCGGCCGACGCTCACAAAGATCGGGCGCGGCAGGCCGAGATCGATCGCATGCTCCGGCCTGAACGCTTCAGTGTCGACGCCGCGGGTCCACATGCCGAGATTCTTGAACTTTCGCTGGGTGAGCTCGGACATCAGGGAAGGCGTGGACACCATTGTGACGGTGGCGGCGGAATGGAAGTGCCGCAGCACCGCATAGGACCAGTCGTCGGGAATTGGCAGCCGCGCGGAAATATATTCAGGAAAGCGCGTTGTGTAGCTTGTCGTGAACGGCAGTCCGTTTTTTACGCAATAGGCGCGAACGACATGGCCGATCGGCCCTTCGGTCGCGATATGGATCGCGTCCGGTTCGGCCTTTTCAATGCGCAGCGCAATCTCCTTGCGCCCCGGCAGGGCCAAGCGCAAATTTGGATCCGTGGGGATCGGGATGGAAGGGAATCCCTCGGGCGAGAGAAAATCGATCGTGACGCCGAGGTTGCGCGCGCTGCGGGCAAGAGACGTCAATGTCCGCACCACGCCATTGACCTGGGGATGCCAAGCATCAGTTGCGATAAGCACTCTCATCAGCCGGCGCGCGCCTTATCCAAAATAACCCCCAAGAATTGGCAAAAATTCAGAATGCGTCGGGATAGTGACAGGCAAGAATCACTGAGGTTTGGCGCCGCACGCCGACGGGGAGCCGGCAGGCATAGCCGAAAATACGAGGCCTTCGCCTCGGGCTTCGGACGATCGACAGGCTTCGAAGCGTCGCCGCCGAATGACAGGCGACATTAATTGCAACTTCATGTTTCAACCGTATGACGCCATCGCGCGCCGCCGCCGCTCGGACAAGCTCCGATTTCGCCGCGCCTCGCCCAAGCGGACCACCCTTTCGCCTCAGCCGCCGCGAACGCGCCTCGGCGGATCAAATCATTTTGTCGAGACAGCGTCCAGCGCGGTTAGCGCGCCTCAGACGCCTTTGAAAATAAGGGATAATTTTTCAGCGGCGCGGGGAGGCTGATGATTGTGGCGGCGCTAAATCCGCTCGGCCCGGGCGCTTCCGATCAAATCGAATCATCGGTTGAATATGGACTCGCTCGAGAATGAAAGCGAAAGACTCTTAATTCATAAGAAATCTGCTAAATTTCAATCTATTGCGACTTTATGCGGGTCGGCCCGGCGCGCCCG
>CAWESJ010000053.1:0-13113 GCA_963811015.1 uncultured Alphaproteobacteria bacterium
GACGGAAGACAAGCCGACGGCGATCAGCGCGCGCCTTTTGGAGGGCGCCGGTCTGGCGCATGGGTTTTTCACCCGCGACGGCGGCGTCTCGACCGGCGTTTACGCCTCGCTCAATGGCGGCGTCGGCTCGAACGACGACGCCAAGGCCGTCGCCGAGAACCGGCGCAGGATGGCGGCCCATCTTGGCGTCGCGCCGACGCATCTTCTCGTGCCCTATCAAATTCATTCGCCGGACGCCTTGATCGCGACGGAGCCTTTCGCCGAGCGCCCGCGCTGCGACGGTTTGGCGACCAATGTTCCGGGCCTCGGGCTTGGCGTGACCGGAGCCGATTGCGGCATGATCCTTTTCGCCGATCCCGCGGCGCGGGTGATCGGCGCGGCCCATGCCGGCTGGAAAGGCGCCTTGTCCGGCGTGCTCGAGGCGACGCTCGAGGCGATGGAGCGGCTTGGCGCAGCGCGTGCGGCGACTGTCGCCGTGCTCGGCCCGACAATCGGGCGGGAGAGCTACGAGGTCGGCCCCGAATTTCACGCGCGCTTCACCGCCGAATTCGGCGGATTACGCGGGCTTTTTCGCGGCGACGGGCGAGGATGGACGCTTCCGGTTTGACCTGCCGGGCTTCATTGGCCTGCGCCTTCGCCGCGCCGGGATTGGCCGGTTCGAGGATCTTGGCCTCGACACCTATGCCGATTCTGCGCGGTTTTATTCCTATCGCCGCTCGGTGCATCGCAAGGAGCCGGATTACGGCCGGCTCGTGGCGGCCATCGCGCTGGTTTGAGGGGGTGTCGGCCGGCGGTTATGCGTCGGCGTAATCCACCTGCATCAGGTAAAGCCCGTCCGGCGGGGCGACCATGCCGCAGCGCTTGCGATCCCGCGCTTCGAGCGCGGCGCGCAAATCGGCGGCGCGCCATTTCCCGCTTCCGACATATTCGAGGGAGCCGACCATGGAGCGCACTTGCGTGTGCAGAAAAGAGCGCGCGCTGGCGCGGATCTCGATCTCGTCGCCGACGCGCGAGACATCGAGGCGCTCAAGCGTCCGCACCGGGCTTTCCGCCTGGCATTCGGAGGCGCGGAAGGTCGAGAAATCATGCCGGCCGAGGAGTTCGGCGGCCGCCGCCTGCATCGCGCCCGCATCGAGCTTTCGCTTGACGAGCCAGGCGCGCCCGCGCGCGACGGTCAAAGGCGCGCGGCGATTGACGATCCGATAGAGGTAATGCCGGCGGATCGCGGAGAAGCGCGCGTCGAACAACTCTGGGATGCGCTCAGCCGAAAGAATGGCGATAGGCTCTGGACGCAGATGCGCGTTGAGCGCGTCGCGCAGGACCTCGGGGCGCCAATCCTTGGTGAGATCGACATGCGCGACTTGGCCCTTGGCGTGAACGCCGGCGTCGGTGCGTCCGGCCCCGCGCAGGGCCGCCGGCTCGCCGCTCATCGCCTGGAGCGCCGATTTCGATCGCCTCCTGCACCGAAAGGCCATTGCTCTGCCTTTGCCAGCCGACATAAGGCGCGCCGTCATATTCGATGGTGAGCTTGTAGCGCGGCATCGGCTTATTCGGGGGCGCCAGCGAGCGTCCCGACGATAAGTTGCGCGCCGCGCAAAAAATCCTCCGCCTTCATCGGCGTCTTGCCGGCGCGCTGCAGCTCGAGAAGGCGAATCGCGCCATCGCCGCAGGCGATCGTTGAGCGCGGCGTCGAGCGACAAGCCCGGCGCGCCCGACTCCTTCGCACAGCTGCGCTGCGCAAGACCTTGACGCGCTCGGGACCCTTGCCGAGATCGGCCTCGAAAAACGCGCCGGGAAACGGCGACAGCCCGCGGATGAGATTATGGACCTCCTGCGCCGGGCTTGCGCCCAGTCGATCCGCGCCTCGGCCTTGTCGATCTTATGTGGCGTAGGTGACGCCGTCCTCCGCCTGCGGCGTAAAGTGCAGCGCGCCGCGCTCCAGCGCGCCAAGCGCGCGCGCCATCAGATCGGCGCCGAGCAGCGGCCAGCACGTCGTGCATCTCGCCGCGCGGTCGCGTCCGGCCCGATCGCGACGCGCTCGGCCATGCGCGACCGGGCCGGTGTCGAGGCCTTCCTCCATCCTCATCACCATGACGCCGGTCTCGCGGTCGCCCGCCATGATCGCGCGCTGGATCGGCGCCGCGCCGCGCCAGCGCGGCAGCAGCGAGGCGTGCAGATTGAGGCAGCCGAGCGGCGGAATGTCGAGAATCGGCTTGCGGCAGGATCAGGCCATAGGCGACGACGACGACCGACATCGGGGCTGAAACGCGCGCGAGTGTCGCCGCCGCCTCCGCCGCGCGCAGGCTCTTGGGCGTCAGGACCGGCATGCCAAGCGTCTGCGCTGCGGCGTGGACCGGGGAGGGCGTCGGCTCCAGTCCGCGCCGGCCGCCGGGCTTTGGCGCGCGCGTATAGACGGCCGCGACCTCATGGCCGCGGCCGACGATTTCGACGAGCACCGGCACCGAGAAATCCGGCGTTCCCATGAAGACGATGCGCAATGGCATTGAGGCCGGATCTCAGCGCTCGCCCGCGCGCGGTTTTGCGTGAAGCGCGACTTTCTAGCGGACGTCGCGTCGGCGCGCTGCCTCGCGCTCGGGCGGTGCCGCGCTTGCGCACCCGCTCCTCATCCTTCGCGGCCTTGCTGAATTTCTTGAGGATGCGGTCGCGCTTCAGCCGGGAAATATGGTCGACGAACAGGACTCCATTCAGATGGTCGATCTCATGCTGAAGGCAGGTCGCGAGAATGCCGTCGGCCTCGATCTCTTGCCGGCGCCCGTCGCGGTCGAGAAAGCCTACGCGCACGCGGGCGGGGCGCAATACGTCCTCGTAAAAATCCGGCACCGACAGGCAGCCTTCCTCATAGGTCGAAAGCTCTTCCGAGGCCCAGAGGATTTCTGGATTGGCGAGGCGGATCGGATCGGCCGAGGCGGCTTCATCCTGGCGCTTGGCGACGTCGATCACGACCACGCGCTTTGGAACGGCGATCTGGATCGCGGCGAGGCCGACGCCCGGCGCGTCATACATGGTCTCGAGCATGTCGTCCATGAGCGCGCGGATCGAATCATCGACGCGCTCGACCGGCGCGCAGATCAGGCGCAGGCGAGGGTCGGGCGGGGTGATGATGGTGCGGATTGTCATGATGCAAGAAATAATATCGGGAAGTGCGAACGTCAATTTCCCATCGCAAGCAAGGGCCGCGCCTAAATTCGCTTGATCGCGGTGATTTCCGCCCCGGTCGCGGCGCGGATGCGGTCGCGCGCGACGCGCAGGGGCTCGCTCGCAACGAGCATGTGATGCGCGTTAGCGTGCAAAAGCAGAGCCTCGTCGCGCATGATCCCGACATGGCCGCGCCAGAACACGAGATCGCCGCGCGCGAGGCCCGCGAGCTGCTCGTCGAAGGGCAGGGCGAAGCCCAGGCCGCGCTCCTGAAGATCAGTGTCGCGCGGCGCCTCGATCCCGGCGGCGTCGAGGCTGATCTGCACGAGCCCGGAGCAATCGACGCCGAGGCTCGATTTGCCGCCCCAGAGATAGGGCGAATTCAGAAGTCGTTCGGCCGCGGCAACGAAATCCGGCTCTTTCGCGTCCAGGGGACTGAGATGAGCCGCGAAGATAAAGCCGCTCTCGACGATCCGGGCGAAGGCGCCGTCGGTCGCCGGAGGCCCTTCCGCGCCGACCAGGGCGCCGAGCGGGAGCGCCTCCAGCGGCGGAAGCTTGAGGTCCGGCCCCGGATAGACGAAGCTCCGATTGACGCTGATGCGATGGGTCGACGCCGGCGCGCCTTCGGCGAGCGCGGCCATGGCGAGATAGCCGACATAATTGTCGCGGGCGAGCTGGACCCAGCCCCAGCCCTCATGATCCTCGAAAAGCGTTACAGCCTCTCCAAAGAGCGCCTGGGTGTCCATGGCGGCGTCATGGCGCGGTTCATGGCGCAGATCGGCGATGCCGACGGCGACCCGCATCGGCCGGCCTTCGACATAGTCCTCGGCCTCGACCTCGGCGCGCAAGAACGCCGCCGCGAGGTCCGGCCGGGCAGGGGTGAAGCGGGGGTCGAAGCCGCTCATTTCGGGGCCGCCTTATCCATGCGCGGGACGCCGCGCAAAATTCCGTAAGCCAAACCATATTCGGCGCATGGGCGGCGAACAAGATCGCAAAGAACGCGGCGGCGAGATCCCGTCCTCGATCCTTTGCGCTCAAAATCCGAAAAGGCTACACCCTCTGAGGAAGAAAAAACGAGCGGAATTTGCCATGGCCAGGGATCAGACAGTCGAACAGCTCGCGAGCTTGGAGGTCGAGCTCATCAACCGCATATGGGGATGCGTGATCGAGGAGGAGGATACATTCGAGGCCATTTCGCGCCAGCTCGTCAGCAAACCCGATCATGCCGACTTGCAGAATTTCATCAATCACGCCCTGACGGGCGTCCTGCTCGCGGTCGCGTTTCATCGCTTCACGGAGACGATGAAGCCGTTTCTCGCGCAAAAGGAGATCGAGGAGGCTTTCCTGCGCATGGCGCAAAGCAAGGCCAGGAATGTCGTCGATCATTGGGGCCAGCCGCCGGAAACCGCGCCGAATTGACCATTTGAGAGCCGTCACGGCACAAGATCGTCAAACACGCTGTCTTCGTCGTCCGAGTGGCCGTGGGCGCTCGTCTCCTTCACGCGGCGGATGATTTTCCGCGGGCTCTCCTCGGGTTTCGCGACCGCCGCGCCGGGGCCAAAGCGGGCCTCGAACAAATCATAGAGCAGCCGCGCGCATTGCACCTCGCCGCCTTCCGGCCGGCCGGATTTCGCCGTCGGCGCCCAGGCGTAAATGTCGAAATGCGCCCAGCATTTCGCATGTTCGACGAAGCGGCGCAGAAAAAGCGCCGCGGTGATCGAGCCGGCGAAAGAGCCTCCCGAAATATTGTTGAGATCGGCGATCTTGCCGTCGAGCAGCCGGTCATAGGGGTCCCAGAGCGGCAGCCGCCAGACCGGATCCTGCGCGGCGGCGCCGAAGCGGGCGATCTCGGCGGCGAATGCGTCGTCCATCGTGTAAAAGGGAGGCAGATCGGGGCCGAGCGCCACCCGCGCGGCGCCGGTCAAGGTGGCGAAATCGAGCAGAAGATCGGGCGCTTCCTCGTCGGCCAAGGCCAGGGCGTCGGCGAGAACGAGCCGGCCTTCGGCGTCGGTGTTTCCGATTTCGACGGTGAGCCCCTTGCGGCTCGGATAGATGTCGCCGGGGCGGAAGGCGTTGCCCGAGATCGAATTCTCGACCAGCGGCAGCAGCACGCGCAGCCTGATCGGGAGATTGGCCGCCATGACCATGGAGGCGAGCGCCATGGCCGTCGCCGCGCCGCCCATGTCTTTCTTCATGAGCGCCATGCCGGCCTCGGGCTTGATGTCCAAGCCGCCCGAATCGAAGCAGACCCCTTTGCCGATCAGCGTGACTTTCGGCTTGGACGCATCGCCCCAGCTGAAGTCGACGAGGCGGGGCGCCTTGTCGGAGGCGCGTCCGACGGCGTGGATCAGCGGCAGATTGCTCCGCAACAGCTTGTCGCCGCGCGTCACCGAGGCCTTGGCCTGATGGCGCGAGGCGAGGTCGAGGGCCGCGGCCTCGAGCGCGTCGGGGCCAAGATCATTGGCCGGCGTGTTGATGAGGTCGCGGCCGAGCGCGACGCCGCGGGCGATGCGCGCGACCCGCTCGGCGTCGACGCCTTGAGGGAGGCAGAGCTCGGGAAATGCGGCGCCGTCTCCCTTGTAGCGACTGAAGCGATAGGCGGTCAGAAGCCAGGAGAGCGCCGCGAGCGTCGGATCATGCGGCGTATTGGCGAAATGATAGAGGCCGGAAGGCAGCGCCGCCGCGAGCCGGCCAGGCAGCAGCAGATCGCGCGCGCGGGCGTTCTCGGACTCGATGCCGAACAGAATCGCGGCTATTCCGCCGGCTTCGTCCGGCGCGATCTGCAACCGGCCGGGCTTCGGCTCGAAGCCGCAGGCCGCGGCGAAGGCTTGCGCCGCGGGCGGAAGGCCGGCCTTGATCTGCGGCCAGGTCTCCGCCGTCGCAAACCAGATTGGCGCGGCCCCTGCCGTGGATTGACGAAGAAGCGACATCAAAAACTCCTGAAAATCCGAGTTCGTCCGCTTCGAATTCGGCCGTGGCGCTGGTTTGGCCCATGTGAGGGGCGGTGTTTTGCTGCTGGATCGCAATTTTTGAGAATTTCGAGCCGGATGCGGGCGGAAAGCCGCATCGTCTTTTCTTCATCCCGCTCAAGCAAAGAAAATGCTAGCTTTGTTTTCGTCCGGACGGCGGGCGTCGCGAGCCCCTGGCCGCGCCCGCCGCGATAACCGACGGGACCGGCCCGCCGCGCAAATCGAGGGGACCGGCCCGCCGCGCAAATCGAGGGGACCGGCGCGCCGCGCCGGAGGGGAGGCGAAGCGATGGTCTCGCGCATTCTCAAGGTCGATCCCTTTGACCTCGTGGTTTTCGGCGGAACCGGCGATCTCGCCCATCGCAAGCTTTTTCCGGCGCTGTTTCGACGCTTCCTCGACGGGCAATTCTCGGCGCCGACCCGCATCATTGGCGTCTCGCGTCAGCCCTTGGACCGCGCCGCCTACCAAGGCTCGATCGCCGATGCGCTGCGGCGATCGGCCGGCGACGCCGCAAGCTCCGAAACGCTCGAGGCCTTTCTCGATCTGCTCGATTACGTCGCGCTCGACGTCGGCGGAGACGAAGGTTGGCCGCGCCTCAAGGAGCTGTTTGACGGCGGCGATCCGGCGCGGGTGCGCGCCTTTTATCTTGCGACCGCCCCCGACCGTTTCGGCGCCATAGCCAAGCAGCTTGCAAAGCACGGGCTCGTCACGCCAGCCTCGCGCATCATCGTCGAAAAGCCGATCGGCGAGGGACAGCGCGTCGGCCGCGCAGATCAATGACGCGATCGGCGCGGTCTTCTCCGAGAGCCAGATTTTCCGCATCGATCATTATCTCGGCAAGGAGACGGTGCAAAATCTGATGGCCCTGCGCTTCGCCAACGCGCTTGTTCGAGCCGCTCTGGAACTCCGCCCATATCGACCATGTCGAGATCACCGTCGCCGAAACGATCGGCGTGGAGGGCCGCGGCCGCCTATTACGATACCGCCGGCGCGCTGCGCGACATGGTGCAAAACCATCTGCTGCAGCTTTTGTGCCTCGTCGCGATGGAGCCGCCCAATTCGTTGGAGGCCGACGCGGTGCGCGACGAGAAGCTGAAGGTGCTTGAAGGCGCTTGATCCGATCGACGCGCGAAACGCCGCGGCGCTGACCGTGCGCGGCCAATATCGCGCGGGCGCGAGCAACGGCGGCGCCGTGCAGAGCTATGCGCAGGACGTCGGCAGCCGACAACAGCGCGACCGAGACTTTCGTCGCGCTGAAGGTCGCTGTCGGGAATTGGCGCTGGGCCGGGACGCCCTTCTATCTGCGCACGGGCAAGCGCCTGCCGCAAAGCGCGTCTC
The DNA here is from genome assembly GCA_963811015.1 of uncultured Alphaproteobacteria bacterium. GTDB lineage: Bacteria > Pseudomonadota > Alphaproteobacteria > Rhizobiales > Beijerinckiaceae > Methylocapsa. The sequence continues at coordinate 7,464 of CAWESJ010000053.1, forward strand.
GGAGGTCATCGTCGCGTTTCGGCAGATTCCGCATTCGATCTTCAACGTCGAGTCGGGCAGGATCTCGAAGACGCGGCTCGTCGTCCGCCTGCAGCCGGATGAGGGCATCAAGCTCTGGCTCATGCTCAAGGAGCCCGGGGCCGGCGGGATGCGGCTGCGCTATGTGCCGCTCGACATGAATTTCGCCGACGCCTTCCAGATCTACGCGCCCGAGGCCTATGAGCGCTTGCTGATGGACGTCATTCGCGGCAATGCGACTTTGTTCATGCGGCGCGACGAAGTGGAGGCCGCCTGGCGCTGGATCGACCCGATTCGGGAGGCCTGGAGCCAATTGCACGAACCGCCGCGCCCCTATTTCGCCGGCACCTGGGGACCGGCCGCCGCGATCGCGCTTGTCGAGCGCGATGGGCGCAGCTGGAACGAGGACATCATGTGATCCAGGCGGGCATGGGCAAGGGTTCGGCGGCCCTGCGCGCTCGCGATGAGAGGAATTGAATTTTGGCCAAGAGCAGAGAGTTTGCCGCGCGGCAATCGATCATCGACGCCTGCCTCAGGCTGGAGCGCCAAGGCGTCAACCAAGGCGCGGCGGGCAATATTTCGCTGCGCTGGAAGGACGGGCTGCTCCTCACGCCGTCAGGCATGCCTTATGACGCATTGACGCCAGACGACATTGTCTTCATGGCGATGGATGGAAGCTATGACCACGAGCTCGCGCCTTCGTCGGAATGGCGGCTCCATCGCGATATTTTCCGCGCGCGTCCGGAAGTCGGCGCGATCGTTCACGCGCATCCGGTCTATTGCACCGCCTTTGCAATCTGCGGCATGGAGATCCCGGCCGCCCATTACATGATCGCGCTCGCCGGCGGGCCGACGGTGCGCTGCGCGCCCTACGCCACATATGGCACGGCGGAGCTCTCAGATCTCACGCTGACAGCGCTCCAGGACCGCACCTGCGCGCTCATGGCCAATCACGGGATGGTGGCGATGGGCGTCGATTTGCGCGAGGCCCTATGGATCGCGGTCGAACTCGAGACGCTTTGCAAGCAATATTCGGTCGCGCTGCAGATCGGGACGCCAAAATTGCTGGATGAGGCGGAAGTCGCCAGGAATGTCGAGAAATTCCAGAATTACGGCGTGCGCGCGGTCAAGGGGTAGGCAGCGATATGTAGAGAGCGGGCTTAAACGGCGCGCGCAATGACATATGTCCATGGCAACGCATAGTAGAATGTGCCTGCATTTGATCGCGCCTCTAGGCTTTGCAGCCACGCCTTAGCATCATCTGGAGAGACTCCAAACTCCTTCGATAATGCGACCATCCCTTCCAAGTGAATCCTAGCATAGCTTTCCTTTGCTAGAACAAGGTCGACAAACAAGGAAGTCTTTGTTTCGGCCTCATGAAATGGGCCATTCGCCACTAGGCCCGGGAGAAGCCGTCCCATCTGCCCTTCGGATGCATCTTGCCATTCTTGCGTGTAGTCCGCGTACCCATGCACAAGCTGTCGCGTTAACTGAGGGTCGTCGCTCGCGATGAGAACGCCATCGAAATCATAATGGCCGATTAGAGCGGCCCCTCGATGTCTGAGAATCCGATGTATCTCGCGGAGTAGGCCATTTCTATCAGCCACGCATTCAATGACATTCTGGCAGACAACAGCGTCGAAGCTCGCCGAGGCGAATGGCAATGTTTTCGCGATGTCCAGATGAGCGACGGAGAGGCGCCTTGCGTTGATCTCTTCAGGGCATGCCTCCCGGAGCGCGGCGAGGCTGCTGTTGTCGCGGTCAGCTGCAACCACCTCGCCAGTCGTTCCAGTTTTGGCGAGAAGGTGGGGTAAGCTGTTCCCTCGGCCGCAACCGAGGTCCAATACCCTGTCGCCGTCCGCGATCTCCAAGAGGGTAGCAATTTGGGCGTGGAAGTCGTCCAGGGACCAAAGTGGGTTCAGGGAGCGCATGAATCGATCTCAGCCGCATATTTCGAACGAGTTGAGCGGCGGGCGCGAAAGTCCGTAATGGAGCGATCTCGGCCATGACTCGCTAATGGTAGAACGGCGCTCGGCGCAAAGCATCCCGTAAATAAACGAGCAATCAGGCTTCGATCCATGGCGGCGTGAAACTGGAGCGGGCGAAGGGAATCGAACCCTCGTATGCAGCTTGGGAAGCTGCCGTTCTGCCATTGAACTACGCCCGCGCGCGAAGCTCGTCCGGTGGGAAGCTTAGCTCGCCGCGCCGCGCAATTCAACCAGCGAACGGCTCCTCGTCCTTCGAGACGGCCCTTTGGGGCCTCCTCAGGATGAGGGAGCCTTCTTTCTGTTCAGCCTGCCGCTATAAGCAACCCAAGCTCGGACTCAGTTCAGCACGCAAGCCTTGACCCACCAGGCCGGATGGGCGCGGAGAATCGCCTTTTTCGCCCGCGCGGCGGAGCGGCAATCCTTGAAAATTGCGAAACAGGTCGCCCCGGAGCCGGACATGCGGGCGAGGCGGCAGCCGGGCGCGGCGGAGAGAATGGCGAGCACGTCGCCGATAATGGGGACGAGCCGGCAGGCGGCGAATTCCATGTCGTTTCGGCCCTTGCGCAAGGCCGCGAGCAAGGCGTCGGCCGGCATTTGCGGCGAGACATTCGGATGCGCGCCGAAGCCGGTCTCGGCGCCCGGCGCGATATTCATCTTGGCGAAGACGCTTTTGGTTTCGAGCGGCGCGCCGGGATTGACGATGAGCCCGATCAGCGGCGGAAGCGCCAGCGGCGCCCCGAGCTCTTCGCCGGCGCCCCGCATCATCCGCGCGCGCCGGCCAAGACAGACGGGAACATCGGCCCCGGTCTCCCGCGCGGCCTCGGCGAGGCTTGGATCGTCAAGCCCAAGCCCGTTGGCGCGGGCGAGGAGGCGCAGCGCCGCCGCCGCGTCCGACGAGCCGCCGCCGATTCCGGCCGCGACCGGCAGGCGCTTGACGAGATGAAAAGCGCCAAGCTTCGCGTTGGGCTGACGCTTGGCGAAATTGCGCGCCGCGCGCAGCACGAGATTATCATCGAGGCCGCCGGCGGCGAGCGCCGTCGGGCCTTCGATCGACAGGGCCAGGGGCGCCCCGCGATGAGCGAAAGCGCGTCGCCGCCGCGGGAAAAGGCGACCAGGCTTTCGAGCCTATGCCAGCCGTCGGCCCGGCGGCCGAGGACATGCAAGGTCAAATTGATTTTCGCGGGCGCGCGTTCGGTGAGGATGTGAGGCAAAGGCGGGGCGGAGGGCTCAAATTCGCGGAGTCGAAGCATATCCCGGCCGAAACGCCTTTGTTCCATTGCCGTTTATCGGATCGTCTATCTGATGTGGTCTTTGGACGCGCGCCGGCGTCACCGGCGGCGCATCGCGTCAGCCGCCATTGCGTTCCGGATCGGCGTCGGCCGCAGCCGGATTCTCCTCCTCGTCGAGGCCTTGCTCGATCTTGTGCAGGATCTTGGCCTTGTCTTCTGGCTCGGGCCCGAGATCGCGCGCATGGTTCCACTGGAATTGCGCTTCGAGCTTGCGCCCGACCCGCCAATAGGCGTCGCCGAGATGGTCGTTGATCACCGGATCGGAGGCCTTGAGGTCGATCGCGCGTTCGAGCTCCTTGACGGCTTCGTCGTAGCGGCCGAGCTTGTAATTGGCCCAGCCGAGGCTGTCCACGATATAGCCGTCGGTCGGATGCAGCTCGACGGCCTTGTGCAGCATGGCGAAGGCTTCGTCGAGATTGACGCCCTGATCGACCCAGCTATAGCCGAGATAGTTCAAGACCAGGGGCTGATCGGGATAGAGCTTGAGCGCCTGCTTGAAATCGGCTTCGGCGAGCGGCCATTTCTTCTCGCGCTCATAGGAGATTCCGCGGAAGTAATAGAGCGGCCAATTGGCCTTTTCCGGTTTGGTCGTCTCGTTCAAGGCGCGCGTATAGGTCTCGATCGCTTCGGCGTATTGCTTATGCGCGCGCTGCAAATTGCCGAGGGCGGACAAGGCGTCTTCGTCCTTCGGGTGCTCGTCGACGATGCGCTTGAGGTAATTGGCCGCCTCGTCCGACCGGCCCAATGTCTCGAGGATGAGCCCGGTCTGAATATCGGCGGTGGTGCGCAAAGGATCGTTTTCGCGCACCAATTCATAGACGTCGATTGCTTCCTCGTTCTGCTTGATCCGCTCGTAAATATCGGCCAGCGTGATGACGGCGAGGCCGTTTTGCGGCGCGAGATAAAGCGCGAGCCGGAGATAGATCATGGCGGCGAGTTCATCGCCTTGCCGGCCGCCGGCAGCGCCGAGGCCATAGAGCACCTCCGCCGCGCCTTGCTCGGCGTTCTTGACCAAGGGCTCGAGCGGCTTGCCGGCCTTCAGGTCCGCCTGAGCCGCGGTGATGATCGGGTGGTTGGGGAGGATTTGATCGAAGGCCTCGTAAATTCCCAGCGCCTCGTCGCGACGGCCGGTCCTTGCGACGAAACGGGCGTAGGCGTCGACGAGACGCAAAGTATTCTTGTCGGCCTCATAGGCCGACTTCATGCGTCTTGTCGCTTCGGCCGTATTATTGGCGTTCATCGCGATGAGGCCGGCGTGGTAGTCGCGGAAAACGACGAAATTCTCGTCGCGGAGCCGATCGACGAGCTCGATGGCGCGGCGGGCGTTTCCCTCCCCCGCATAGCTCCAGGCGGTGAGCAGCGTGGCGGTGATGTCGCGCTGCTGACCGGCGCCGCCTTTGGCGAAATGGGCGCGGGCGGCGGCGAATTGCTTGGCCTTGATCGCTTGGACGCCGAGGGCGAGATGGGCGAGGCTGTTGTCCGGTTCGCGCGCGATCAGGCGGCTGGCCAGGCTGAAGGCTTCCGGCATATTGCCATTCGAGACCGCGGCGACGAAAGCGCGCTCGATCAGGCGCGGATTATGCGGATCGAACCGCAGCGCCTCGCGAAAAAAGGTCGAGGCCGCCATGGTGTCGCGCTCGGCCCCGGCGACAAGGGCGGCGAGATAATTCCCCGCCGGGCTTTCGCCAACCTCGAACGGCGCGGCGACAGCCAGATTCTCGCGCGCCCGCGCTTGGGCGCCCGCTAGCGCCGCAGGAAGAAGAAAGGCCGCGACGCCGGCTAGCGCCAGTCCGCGCAAGGCGGCGCGGCGCCATCGGCGGCCTTGATCCTTGCCGGATAACCTGAACTGGGGCGACATGAGATTGCTTTCTATGCATGGCCTAGCCCCCCGCTCGCAAGGGGGACGCCAGTTGCGAAACTTCTCGTCTCCGAAGATGGCCGTTTTAGGTCGATCGGGCAAGTCGTCGATCGGACCATTTGTTCGGAACATGCTTTAGATCACGCTGATTTTAGACCCATCCCCACAAAATCAAAAAAGAGATTCTGCTCCGATGGTAAGAGCAGAATGCAGGCAACGCCGAATTTCTTTTACCTTCATCGTGGTTTTGACGCGGCTTGCGAATTCAGCCTTGAGCTTCATGGCGCCCCGGCGCGCCTCACGTCTGGCCGGGGCGCAGCTTATAAAAGATATGACGTCCGATCACGTCCATTTTTTCAAGTCTTTTGGCCCAGCGCGGGCGGACGTAATTGGCGTGGTAATGGGTCGCGCCCCCGACGTCGGAAACATAGGTTTTTCCCGCTGTGACCTCCTCGGCGATCCTGACCGCGGTGCGCCATGATTTGGGTTTGGTGACG
>CAWESJ010000054.1:0-10415 GCA_963811015.1 uncultured Alphaproteobacteria bacterium
ATCGCGTTCAAAGCCTGGCCCGAGGCGTCGCGCGTCGCCATGCCCTTGGCGTCGGCGGCGAAGCTCGGCAGGTCGCTGTCCCACCCCTCCGGGAGTTCGCGGCGCTGGATCAAGTCGATCTCGCGGGCGCTTTCCGGATGCGCCTGGCGATAGGCGGCGAATGTCTTCGACCATTGCGCGTGGAGCTCGCGGCCGCGCCGCCCGAGGCCGGCGTCGAAATGGGCGCAGACGCCCTCGGGGACGAGAAAGGCCTTATCTTCCGGCCAGCCATAGGCGCGCTTGGTCAGGCGCACTTCCTCGGCGCCGAGCGCGTCGGAATGCGCCGCGGCGGTATTTTGCTTATGCGGCGACCCATAGCCGATGATCGAATGCACGATGATCAGCGTCGGCCAGTCGGATGTCGCCTTGAACGCTTCGACCGCTTGGGCGAAAGCCTCCCTGTCATTCGCGTCGGCGACATGAAGGACGCGCCAGCCATAGGCCTCGAATTTTTTGCCGACGTCCTCGCTGAAGGCGAGCGCCGTGGAGCCTTCGATGGTGATATGGTTGCTGTCATAGATCCAGCAAAGATTCGACAATGCGAGATGGCCGGCGAGCGAGGCGGCTTCGCTCGCGACGCCCTCCATGAGATCGCCGTCGCTGCAAAGCGTGTAGACTGAATAGTCGAACAGGGCCGCATCCGGGCGGTTATAGCGCGCGGCGAGCCAGCGCCCGGCGATGGCCATGCCGACGCTATTGCCGCAGCCCTGGCCGAGCGGCCCTGTCGTCGTTTCGACGCCGACGGTCAATCCATATTCGGGATGCCCCGGCGTGCGGCTGCCGATCTGGCGAAAATTCTTGATGTCGTCGAGCGTGACGGCCGGCCGGCCGTCGGCGCCCTTGACGCCGGCAAGATGCAGCAAGGCGTAAAGCAGCATGGACGCATGGCCGCAGGATAAGACGAATTTGTCGCGGTTCGGCCAATGCGGATCATCCGGATCATAGCGCAGAAACCTTCGCCACAAGGCGAAGGCGACCGGCGCCATGGCCATCGGCGTTCCGGCATGGCCGGAATTGGCCTTTTCGACGGCGTCGATCGCCAGCGTGCGGATCGTATTGACGCAAAGCGCGTCGAGATCGCCCGGCGCGGCCGGGATTTTCGAAGCGAGCGGATCTGTGCGGGACATTTTCCAGCGCCCTCGTCTCCAGAGCGCGCACCGATTGGATAGAATCATCCAATCGATGAGAAGGCGCTCCAGATCAATAAGTTGGAGCATGTCCTGAGCGAAAAAGTCGGTCAACTTTTTCGAAAACATGCTCTGGACAGGCGCCAATTGTTTGATTTTGAACGAGTCCTTCCCGATCGGACGCGCCCCGCCGATCGGGAGGCGGTCCGGCCGGGGCCGCCTTTGCAAACGCGACAGGGGAACGCGCTGGCGGGGAGGAAGTTCGCCGGCCGCTGGTTTATGGCCTCTCGATCCGAGGAAGCCGCGCCAATTTAGCTGGCCGCGGAAGCGAAAACTATTTACGACTTGGCGCGCCCGCGCGGCTTTCGCCGTGTCGAACCGTCATTTCGAACCTCTCCGGCGGATGAAGCGGAATGTCGTGCGGCGCCAGTCGCCTCGCGGGCCGGCGTCGACAGGCTGGAGCGATGGACAGTCCACGTTTCGCCAAAATGGCGCAGCGCATTCGCGAAGCTTCGCGGCATATTCGCGCGAACTCGGCGCGCTCAGGATCAGAATTGAGAAATTCAGGCGACAGAGGCGGCAGATGACTTCGACAATTACAATCGTGGCGGATTCGGTCGCGGGCAAGCATTTCCGGATCACGTTCGAGAAGACGGCCGACGACAAAGGGTGGATCCGGCTCGAGACCTGGCACAGCAACAGGGATCATAGAAGAGACGACGCCACCACCGATGACGTCGTGAACCTCTTCGATATCCGCTGCGACAAGAGGCGGAAGATCGTGTTCAAGGGCGATCTCCTGGGGTCTTCTCCAACCATAACCTGCAGTTTCGCCGACCCGGGACCGGAGGTCCCGCCGACTGTCCGCGTCGTCATCGGCGGCTCATTCGCCGGCCTTGGCGACGGGAGCAAGGAATATACGCTCGAAAAGAGCTCCTACGAGGAGCTCAAGAGCTTTGTCATGAACGCGGGATTTCCCGTCGCGGCCTGATATCGGAGCAGCCGCGCGGACTTTCGGACTCGACAAAGCCGCTCCCGCAGCCGAACACCTCCCGCGATCCGGATCGGCTCCTCCTCTTGTTCTGAGAAGCCCTCGCGGGGCGCCTCCGTCCTTCCGCCGGCGGCCCAGACATGCGCGGCCTTGCCGCATCGCAAGGTCGATCATAAAGCTGTCCGCGACTATTGCTGAGTTCGAGGCGGAGGCCCAAGGCCATGAAAGCGTTTTCGCCGAAATATGGATTGGCGGCTTACGCTTTCCTCGCGGCGTCCGTCCCGGCCGCTGCGGCCGACGCCAGCGGCGGCGCCGAATCTCCCCTGGCCTTTGGCCCTGCCTTTCGCCGGCATTTTGCTCTCGATCGCCTTTGGCCCGCTTGTGGTCAAGGAATGGTGGCATATTCATTACGAGAAGGCCGCGGCCTTCTGGGCGAGCCTGACGCTCGCGGGCCTCGCTTATGTCGCAGGCCCGGCGGCGATGGCGGCGGCCCTCACGCATAGCATGGCGCTCGAATATTTGCCTTTCATCCTCATGCTGTTCGCGCTGTTCACGGCGGCGGGAGGGATTTCCATCTCCGGCAAGCTGTCCGGTTCGCCGCTCGCCAATTGCGCGATCCTCCTGACCGGCGCGGCGCTCGCGAGCCTCATAGGGACGACCGGCGCGTCGATGATCCTGATCCGGCCGCTCATTCGCGCCAATGAGAGCCGCAAATTCAAAGCCCATGTCGTGGTCTTCTTCATCTTTCTCGTCTCGAACATCGGCGGCGCCTTGACGCCGCTCGGCGATCCGCCGCTCTTCCTCGGCTTCCTGCACGGCGTCGCCTTCTTCTGGACCACGCGGGCGCTTTGGCCGCAGACCCTATTCGCAATTTCAGTCTTGATCGCGCTCTTCTTTCTCGTCGATTGCTATTTTCACTATCGGGAGAATCCTTATTATTATCTGGAGAACGCCTCAAAGGGTTCGCAGGCCTCCATCCGCATCGGCGGCGGCGTAAACATCGGGCTGATCGCCGTCGCGATCGCCGCCATCGTCGCGAGCGGGATTTGGCGGCCCGGCGTCGGCTTCGACCTTTTGGGCGCGCGGATCGAGCTGCAAAACGCGGCGCGCGAGGCGGTGATGATCGCGGTAGGCCTCGCCTCTCTCGCCTTGACGCGCGCGCGGGCGCGGGCGGAAAACGGCTTCGACTGGGAGCCCATCAAGGAAGTTGCCTATCTCTTCGCCGGCATTTTCATCTGCATTATCCCGGTGATGTCCATGCTCCAGGCCGGAGCGGACGGGCCATTTGCGCCAGCCATCTATTTTCTCGAACATGCAAACGGAGCGCCGAACAATCCGGTCTATTTCTGGGCCACCGGCTTGCTCTCCTCCTTTCTCGACAACGCCCCGACCTATCTGGTCTTCTTCGAACTCGCAGGCGGCGATCCGACGGCGCTGATGGGCCCGCTCGGCGAGACTTTGGCGGCGATTTCGCTCGGCGCGGTGTTCATGGGCGCGAACACCTATATTGGCAACGCGCCGAATTTCATGGTTTACGCCATCGCCCGGCGCGCGGGCGTGAAAATGCCGAGCTTTTTCGGCTATATGCTCTGGTCCGGCGCGATCCTCCTGCCGCTCTTCGCCGCAATCGCATGGATATTCATTCGGTGATCGCGGTTTCGCCCCGAGCGCCGGCGCCGCCCTGAAGTCCTGGAGGCGGCAGCAATGAGGCGACGAGCCGGAATCGAATGGCGGAATCCGGTTTTTCAACCGCATTCCGCCGTCGCCTTTTGGCTTTGGATCGCCCCCGCCTAGAGCATGTTCCGAAAAAGTTGACCGACTTTTTCGATCAGAACATGCTCCAGCTCTTTGATTTTGAGCGATTCCTTTTCGATCGGATGAGTCCATCCGATCGGGAAGCGCCTTGGGCTTTGCGCCTGGCTAATCCTTTCCCGTCACGGTGGCGGTGGAGGCGTGCGGGGCCGCGTTCGACATTTTGTAGTCGGAGACCAGCGTCGCGGCGACGCCGGCGCTGTTTGAGGTGCTGGCGTTCCAGATGACGGTGGCGAGCGCGCCCGTGCTCAATGTGTAATTGGGGACGCAATTGGCGCAGCTGTCGCCTTCGAAAATCGTCCCGATGATCGTGTTCGTTCCTTGGTCGAGATAGGGCGCGCTCGCGTTCTGATATTGGGCGTAGTTGTAATATCCGTCGGCGGACACGTCATAGAGCGGGGTGCCGGCGCGCCCGGTGATCTTGTTGTTGCGGACCTCGACCCCATCCGTGCTCTGGCCCCAGAACGTATTCGGCGAGATCAAGGCGAAGCCCGATGTAAATGTAGGACATGTACAGCCCCTTCGCATTGGTCAGGGTGTTGCTGTTGATCTCTATGTTGCGCACCCTGCCCATATGGAATGTCGAGCCGCCCACGTATTGGGGGCGCTGATCTGGCCGCAGGAACACGCCGCCATTGTCGGTCATCGTATTGCCGACGACCGAGACGTTCAGGAACGTGGCGGCGTACATCATGACGCCGCGCGGGTTGCCCGTCATCGTGTTGTAGCGAATGAGCACATTCTCGAGCGACGGCTCGTCGATCGCGAAATGGTCTCCCGGCGAGGGCGTGACGTCCCAGGCCTGATCGATCGTGAATGTGTTGTTGCTTCGCGCGATGATATGGCGGATTTGCCCGGCTCCCGCGCCGGTGACGACGGCGACGACGGAGTTTGGATAATAATTCCACGAGCAGGCGCCCGCGCATCTCGAATTGTCGGCGATCGTCAACGCTCCGGCCGATGTCACCGTGCCGGAATCGCTCCTCGGGTTCGGTCCGCCGCCTTCGCTGTTAATCGTCTCGCCGTCGACCCAATTGTATTTGAGCGGCGAGCCCGAGGTGTCGAATATATTGCTGTGCAGGACGACATATTTGCCGAAATTGAGCTCCAATTGGCGGCCCGGCGTGCGCTCGATGACGTCGCCGACGGCGATCGGCGTATTGCCGATATGGGACCAGCTCGTCTGTTGCGCCGTCGCGACCATCAAATCGGCGACGCGGGTGAAATGGTTGCTTTCGATCACGCCATTGGTCAAGGGGTTTATGAGGTTCTGCCCGCTCGCCCAAGCCACCGAATTATTGCGGAACTGGAAATTGCTTGCCGGGCCGATGTTGAACGGGCCCATCCCGCTGACGCCGTTGGCGTAGGGCTGCTGGCTGTTGGCCGCCTGCTTGAAGATGCAGGCGGCGATGACGATCCTGTCGCCTTGCAGGGCGATGGACTGGCCGGAGCCGAGATCCCAATTGAGGCGGAGTAGGAAAATCTTGCTCAGCGCGCCATTGTAGGCGGCGTTGATGACCGCCTGGCTGGTCTGGTCGACGTTTTGCAGGGAGAGATCGGCGATCCCGGCGAGGGTGACGCCGGACGACCAGAAGAAGGCGAAATAGCTATAGGCGGAGCCTTGCGGCTTGGTCGGGCCGAAAACGATTTTCGTATCGGCGGAGCTGTGGCCCTGCAGCACGACGCCGGACCTGAGCTGGATCCCCATGCCCGACGCCGACGCGAGCCTGTAGGTCCCGGCCGGAAGATAGACGAGGCCGCCGCCATGCGAGCTGGCGAGCTCGATGGCCTGTTGGATCGCGGCCGTGGCGTCGGTCGCGCCATCGGCCTTGGCGTGGACGCTCAGGGCCGGATCCGTCGTGACGTCATAGACGTGATGGTCGTTCTGGTTGGTCCCCGCCACGCCGGCCTTGTAGCCTGGCCCGTTGACGTAGACGAATTCATTTCCCCAGGGCTGGCCCACTCCATAATGATCGACGCCGGCGGCGTGGCCGAGGATCGTCTGGTCCGCCGTCGTGGCGCCATACCCGTTGTTCACTGTGAGCTGATAGGTTCTGCCGGCGACAAGGCCGCTCGGCGCGGTCAGATACAGGCGATAGGCGTCGTTCGGCCCGTTGAAATTGACCGTGACGCTGAGCGAGGCCTGGGTTTGCGTGTCGATGAGCGCCACCTTCGGGGTCACGTTGTTGACATAGAGATTCCTGCCCCAGACGCGGAAGGTCCCGCCGCCGATGAGCTCGGCGGCGTCGAATTGCATGGCGCGCGGGGCGTTGATGAACACATGCGGGCTCGACGCCGAGCCGTTGGCGATCCAGATTTCGTAAAGGTCGAACGGCTTGCCTTTCGGCAATTCGAACACGACGACTGTGTTCTGCGCCGTCAAGGTCGGGATCACGCTTCCCGCGGCCTGATGGCCGGGTTTGAGATAGACCTGCGGCGCGGTCCCGAACCCGGTTCCTGTGACGCTGACCACATCGCCCGGATTGGCCGTGAACGGCTGGTTGAAAATGATCGGCCCGGCCGAGGCGGCGGCGGCCATGCCGGCGAGAAACAGAAACGCGCCGCCAAGCAGGCCAGCCAATCCCGAAACCCTCCCGCGAAACCCGCGCCGCCCATCGCTTAAAATGCGCATCAACATCCTCCTCTTTAGGTCCGAGCTCCTTTTGCTACATCTCCCGTTCCGTCAGCTTGGACGAACTCTACGTCAACGAGAGCGACGTTAGGAGAAGCACCGAACCCTGTAGGATTCATGAGCGCAGAGAGGTGGATTTAGCGGCGATCTTGTCTAAACTTGTCTACATATCGGAGCAGATCACTGACGTAGAGCAACTGGCCGGACTCAAAGTGACCTACCGGGGCGGGGCCCGCCGCACCAACAGGCAGGTTTCGTCGACAGGCGGATCTCGCCCTCAAGCAGACCCGGCCGAGCCACGTCCCGAAGGTCGGCGGGCATCGCCTCAAAAGGTCGCTTCGACATTCCCATGATTATGCGCCAACAGCTGTTCGCCTCGCCCTGGCGCGCCGCGAGCGAGTCGAATGCTTCTCGAACATGTTTTTGAAAAACGCGACCGATCTTTATCGACCAGAGCCTTCCTCCCGACGGGGAGGCGCTCTTATGGCGAATGCTGATGAAAATCGGCGTCGAATATTGGCGCGCCCGGAGAGATTCGAACTCCCGACCCCTAGATTCGTAGTCTAGTGCTCTATCCAGCTGAGCTACGGGCGCCTGCAGTGAGATCCTTGCCAAGGTCGAGCGCCAAAGCTTCGACCGGACCGCACGAGAAATGACCTCCGGGCATATCATCGAAAAAGTCGAGCGACTTTTCGGCGACCGCCCCACCGCCAAGTTGACTTGACGCGCGCCCCGATCGGATGAACCGGCCGGTTAGGCTAGCGCAAGGATCAGAGCGAGGACGCCGCGAGGTTTAGCGGCTCGCGACGATCCTGGCAATAGAGCTTTTGCCGGACAGGCGCAGCGGATCAGCGCCCCCAATCGTCGCCGCCGGCTCAAGATCCGCCGCCACGCGAGTCGGGCTGCGGCAGCGCGATCTGAAACCGCGCGCCTTGACCGTCCTCATTGGCAAAGGGAACAAGGGCGATGCTCCCGCCATGCGCCCGGACGAGATCGGCGGCGATCACAAGGCCGAGGCCAGAGCCGCCGGCGCGGTTGGAATTGAAAAACGCGGTGAACAGCCGCGCGCGCGCGGCCGCCGGCACGCCGGGGCCGTTGTCGGACACCTCGATCACCGCCGCCGCATCCTCCCGGTAGGCGCGGATGCGGACTTGCGCCTTTTGGCCAGGCGCCGCGCCCGCGCCTTGCAGCGCTTCGACCGCGTTGCGAATGAAATTCATGAGCACGCGAAAGATCTGCTCGGCGTCGGCGACGATCTCATAATCCTCGCCGACCTCGTTGGCGATCTCGATCGCGGCATGGGCGTCGAGCGCCAGGGTCTCCGCCGCCTCGTCGACCAGCGGACGCAAGGCGAAGCCGCCAAGCTTCGGCGGCTCGTCGATGGCGCGGCCATAGGTCAAGGTCGCCTGGCAGAAACGGATCGCCCGGTCGAGCGTCGCGACAAGCTTCGGGGCGAGACGCTGGGCGAGCGGATCGGTGACATTGGCCAGCCGATCCGACAAGAGCTGCGCCGAGGCGAGCATGTTGCGCATGTCGTGATTGATCTTGGCCACCGCGAGGCCGAGCGCCGCGAGATGCTTTTTCTGGTTCAGCTCGCGCGCCAGCGCCCCCTGCATGACCGCGAGCGCCGCTTCGGCATGGCCGATCTCATGATTGGCCCCGGAGGGGACGATGATGCGGGCGACGTTTTCCGGATCGGCTCCGAATTCCGCGAGACTGTTGGTGAGCCGCCGCACCGGACGCAAAATCATGCGGTGCAGCGCGATCGCGGCGAGGCTTGCGACGATCGCCGACATGACGAGCGTATTGATCAGAAGCCGCAGCGAATAGGCGCCCATCGCCGCCTTCAGCGGGGCCTCCGCCATCGTGATGGCGACCAACTCGCCACCCATGGGCGCGTCGCCGACGACAGTGAGGAAGCGCCCTTTCGGCGCGGCGAAGGTGCGGATCGCGCCGACGAGCGACGCTATGAAATGCGGATCGCGCAAATCATAGACTTCATCGACGGCGGGGGGCAGCTCGCCGGCGGCGAGAATGCGCTTCGTTCCGCGCATGCTGAGAACGATGATCCTTGCGCCGACGCTGTCGAGCAATTGCCGCGACAGCGGCTCGGGCGCCATCGCGTCCGGCGCGGCCTGAAGCACAAGGGCGGCCGTATAGGCGGCGCTCAACCGGTTCCGCAGCCAATAGTCGCGAAAAGTGGCGACGGCGGGAAGATAGATCATCGTCGCCGCTGTCATGACGAAGGCGGCGATCAGAACGAGCACGCGCGCGGTCAGGCCGAACCGGAACGGCCTTGCGCGGCTCGCCCGCCCGACGCCGGTCGCCGGAGCGGCGAGTCGTTCGCTTGGTGGCGCCGCCAGATCGCTCATAGCCCTCGTCATTGAAACCAGTTGAAAAAGCGCTGAACAAACCGGGTCGCGACATTTCCGCCGCGCCCCCCGCCGGTCGCCGCCGCCCGCCGCACCGCTTCGGCCAAAGCCGGATAGGCCACCATCGCCGAAGCCAGATCTGCGGCGGTCAATCCCTTGGATATGGCGAGCGTGACGAGATTGATCAACTCCCCAGCCTCCGGCCCGACGATTCCGCCGCCCAAAATTTTACCGCCGGGGGACGTTATCAACTTGACGTGACCTTGCGGCGCGCCGGCGATCTGGCCCCGATCCGTCTCGGAAAAAGGCCAGCGCAGCACGCGGATGCGCCGCCCCTGCTCCCGCGCGTCGCCTTCGGAAAGCCCCGCGACGGCGATTTCGGGATCGGTGAATATGACGGCGGCGCCCGCATGGCGGGGCGGGAGCAGGGGCGGAAGGCCGAACCTCGGCCGCAGAAGCTGATCGAGAACGATTTCGGCATGATGCTCCCCCGCCGCCGCCGATCGCGCGGAATTCGCGACGGCCCCGAGCGCATAGACGCGCCTGTTTCGCGTGCGCAGATTTGCGTTGACCTCGACGCCGGCCGCCGTGTAGCGCACCCGCGCCGCCGCAAGGCCCAGGCCTTCGACATGCGGGGCGCCGCCGGCGGCGATCAAAACATGCGAGCCCTCGATCTCCTCCTTTTCGGCCGTCCCGTCGGCCTTGGCGCGGGCGATGAAGGCGCTGACGCCATTCTCCCGCGGCTCCAGCCTGAGGACCCTCGCATGTTCATGAACGAGGACGCCCTCGCGCGCGAAGGCCGCGCGAACCGGGGCGACGAGCTCCTCGTCTTCTAGCAATACGTAATGAATCCTTGAAGCAGGCGGCAAGGCACGACCGTATTGCTGATCATGCGGCAGCCGTAGCGAACGTCGGCCCAGAAGGTGGTGAGCAGGAGGACCGGGTCGCGGCGATCTTCGGCGATTTCCTCCTCCCAGGCTTGCGGGAGGATGCCGCGCGAGGCCACCAAACCGGCAGTGAACATTTCGGGCGCGCGTTGTGGCGCGGCGCTGCTGGAGAGCGCCTCCTCGGAGGGGCGCAGGTGCAGCGATTCCAGGTCGGGCGGGGGAGCCTCCTGCCAGAGGAGCAGCGCTTCCGCCCATTGCGCCAGTCGTTTGGCGCGCCATCGGCGCCAGAAAAGCATGAGGCCGGTGAAAAGCGCCAGGAACGAAGCGAGCTCGCCCGATGCCGTCAGCAGGATAGGCGGGACCGCCGCGAAGTACAGGGCTGCCACGGCGGAGCGGAAGACTAGCATCCAGACGGTTTCTTTCCCCGGAAGATAGGAGCAGGTGAAGGGGAGTTTGTGCCAATCGCGAAACAGGCGTTCGAAACAGATGAGTGCGACCAGGCCGCCAAGAGCGGTGACCCCGAGGGCGCGGATCAAACCCAGAATCGCGATGGAG
>CAWESJ010000055.1:0-4214 GCA_963811015.1 uncultured Alphaproteobacteria bacterium
GCGGCTTGATCGAGGCGGACGAGGGCGCGGGCTTCGAACGGGCGCTCGACGTCTCTGAATCGGTCTCCGCCGCCTTGGCCTCGGACTCCCAATGGGCGGGGGCTGGCCTTTCCCTTTCCCCGGCCGCCGCGACGGCGTCTCCGCCGGGCGCTTCGGCGATGGCCGCGGCGGTGCGGACGGCCGCGCCATTCTCAATATTGTCCTCGATCAGGCCGGCCATGATCCGGTCGCGCGAGGCGGCGCTTGCTCCGCCCATGACGGCGGCGACGATGAAATGGCCGTCGCGCTTGACCGAAGCCAGAAGATTGAAGCCGGAGGCGCGCGTGTAGCCCGTCTTGATTCCGTCCATGCCCTCGACGCGATCGAGAAGATGGTTGTGGTTCATGATCGTCGCCCCCGCATAGTAGAAGGCGTGAGTCGCGAAATAGTGATAATGGCGCGGAAAGCGGTCCTGAATGGCGCGTCCGAGAATGGCGAGATCATGCGCGGTCGTGACCTGCTCGTCATTGGGCAGGCCGGAGGCGTTGGCGAAATGCGTGCGGGTCATTCCCAGGGCATGCGCCTTGCGGGTCATGAGCTCGGCGAAACTGTCTTCGTCGCCGGCGATGCGCTCGGCGATCGCGACCGCGATGTCATTCGCCGAGCGCGTGACGACGGCCTTGACCGCATTGTCGACGCTGATCGTCTGGCCGGGGCGAAGGCCGAGCTTGGTTGGGGCCTGGCGGGATGCGTGGACGGAGATTTCAATGTCGCTGTCGAGCCGCAGATTTCCTTTTTCGATCTGTTCGAACAGGAGGTAAAGCGTCATGACCTTGGTGATCGACGCCGGATGCCGAAGCTCGTTCTCGTTGCGCGCATAGAGCGTTTGGCCGGAGTTGGCGTCGACGACAATGGCCGCGATATTCCGTGGCTCGACGCTCACCGCCGCGTGCATGCGCCGCCCGAACCGCGCATGGCGCGAGTGATGGGAGAAATACGAAGACGACGAGACATGCCTGTGGTGCGGCCAATGATGGCGCGCTTCCGCCGGCGACGCGGCGATGGCCAGGATCGGAACCATAGCAAAGCCATATAGGGCGACGGCGTTCTTTATGCGACTAAGGGTCGCGCCCAATTTCGGCATGTCACGCATCCTTGTCTTCGCCATGAAACAGCACTCGCGGCTAGGCTAAATCCGTCCAGTTACCGGAGGGTTAAGGGCATGTTTCGAAGCGCGGTCAAGCGTCCCATTTCGAGCTGATGCTGCGCTGCAAGATCAACTTGACGTGATTTGTGCGGTGCACTATATTTGAATTCGCAGTAGGTTTGCGAAGGCGCCTGCGCTCCAAAGCCGTCCCACACAAGGGAAGAACGGCGTAGATCCGACGAGGAAAGTCAAATGGCCTATCAAATCGATGATTTCCAGAAAATTGGCAAAGAGCAACTTGAAGCGGCGACGTCGGCGACATCTTCCCTAGCCAAAAGCTGGCAGACGCTCGCAGCGGAAGCTACCGAATATTCGAAGAAATCTTTGGAGAACAGCTCGGCCTTCCTCGAAAAACTGCTTGGCGCGAAGTCCTTCGAGAGCGCCATTCAGATCCAGTCGGAATACGCCAAGACCTCTTATGCGGGCTTCGTCGCCCAGGCCGCGAAATTCGGCGAGCTCTATTCCAATCTCGCCAAGGAAGCTTTCAAGCCGATCGAAACGGCGATTTCCAAGGTTCAAAGCTTCAAGGATTAGGCCGGCTGAATTCGCGCCTGAAAAGGCGCGAAGCCTTCGGTGCAATTTCGCCGAGGTTCCGCCGCGGCGAGTTGGGTCGCAATCTGAGAGGCTCGGTTACGCCGGGCCTTTTTGAGCGACGCCGCAGCAGCCCGGATTTGGAAACGCCCAACCTGTAGCGCCCGAACCTGTAGCGCCCGGAGAATTTGCCGACGCGGGACTTCGCCGACTAAGGATTCGCCATGGCTGAAATCGAGCAAGCGTCCGAGACCGAACATCCGATCGAGGCCGAGGCGGCGCTGGAGTCGCATGCGCAATTCGACGCCGCTGAGAGCGATCAGGACTTTCAAGATTCCGGCGAACCCTTGATCGAGGGGGACGGAACGGCGCCTGCGGCGCAGACGGCCGCCGCGGATTTGTCCGCGGTTGAGGACTCGCCGGCCGTCGTTGACGCGCCCGCCCTGGTCGATGACTTGCCTGCTGTGGTTGATGACTTCCGCGCAGTCATTGTCGGGCTAGGCGACTACTCGAAACAGTCGCGAGAGCAGACCTTGTCGCTGGTTCGTCAACTCGCCGACGCGACTTCCTTTGAAAGCGTCGTCCGAGTTCAATCGGACTACGCCAAAAACTCCTTTGCAAGCTTCATCGCCCATTGGCTCAAATTGAACGAACTCTATTCGAGCTTCGCCCGGCTGGCCTTTGCGCCAATCTCAGCGGCGAACCCGACGCCGCCGCGCGGCAAGGCTTAGCCCAAGGCCCTCTGTGAGGCGAGGCCCTCTGTGAGGCGAAAGCCTCTCGCCGCCTTCATGCAGCGCATGGTCGCCAAGGAGCTCGGCTTTCGCCGAGCTTTTTTGTTGGCGGATTTCCGCATCGCGGCGCTGCCTATTTTGGCGGCGCCGAAAGCATGCCTCTTCCCTTGAACCTCTCAAACCCGCTGCGACAATGCGCGCCTGTGCGATCGGCTCTCCGCGTCGCGCTTTCCGCTGCGCCGCGGCGCGGCGCAAATTTTGCTCGAAATCGGATGGGCGTGCGGTTTGGAGCCGAAGCTGAGTTGAAAAGCTCTGCGGAAATGGTGCGATCGGGCCGGCCAAATCCCTCGGGCGCCGCAATTCCCTCTTGCGGGGAGCGCGCCCGCGTTGTTCACTTGGGTTTCGTACTGGCCAAACGGGCGCGGCGAGATATCTATAATAGGAAGGCGAGGACTTCGGTGGCGACGGACGGACTTCTTCGGCGAATTTTTTTACGGGCGGACCAGCCTGCCCGCGCCGACGCGGGCGTTGGAATGCATTTCGCTGCGGCGGCGATATGCGCGTTGATCCAAGCCGCCTCGGTCCGAGCCGCCAAGGACCCGCAACGGGGCGGCGAGGGGGCGGCTCGGGTTCGGGAACGGCCGTCATCACCCGGACGAAAACGCAGACGCGCCGCCCGAATATGTATCGCGTCCTGCTCCTGAACGATGACTATACGCCGATGGATTTCGTGGTCTCGGTCTTGAAGAAATACTTCAACAAAGGCCCCGAGGAAGCGATGCGGATCATGCTTCACGTACATCAGCATGGCGTCGGCGAATGCGGAGTCTTCACCTATGAAGTCGCCGAGACCAAGGTAACGCAGGTCATGGACTACGCCCGCAAGCACCAGCACCCCCTGCAGTGCATCATGGAAAAGAAATGAGAGGTTGGAGCCAATGCCATCGTTCTCCCGCAATCTCGAACAGTCGCTCCACCGCGCTCTCGCCGTCGCCAATGAGCGTCATCATGAATACGCCACGCTGGAACATTTGCTCCTCAGCCTGACGGAGGACAGCGATTCGGCGGCGGTCTTGCGCGCCTGCTCCGTCGACCTCGATCTGCTGAAGAAAAATCTTCGCGAATATATCGATCAGGAGCTCGACAATCTCGTCAGCGACGGCCGCGAGGACGCCAAGCCGACGGCGGGATTCCAGCGCGTCATTCAGCGCGCGGTGATCCATGTCCAGTCCTCCGGCAGGGAGGAAGTCACCGGGGCCAATGTGCTGGTGGCGATTTTCGCCGAGCGCGAAAGCCATGCCGCCTATTTCCTGCAGGAGCAGGACATGACGCGCTACGACGCCGTCAATTACATCAGCCATGGCATCGCCAAGCGGCCGGGTCTTTCGGACGCCTCGAAGGCGCCGCGCGGCGCCGAGGAAGAGGCCGAGGCGCGCGACGCCAAGGAGGGCAAGGACGGCGAGTCCAAGAAGAAGGAAGGCGCCCTCGAAGCTTATTGCGTGAATTTGAACAAGAAAGCGCGCGATGGGCGCATCGATCCCTTGATCGGCCGCGAGGCCGAGGTCCAGCGCACGATCCAGGTCCTCTGCCGGCGCCACAAGAACAATCCTTTGTTGGTCGGCGATCCCGGCGTCGGCAAGACCGCGATTGCCGAAGGCCTCGCCCGCAAGATCGTCAAGAGCGAAGTGCCGGAAGTGCTCGCCGAGGCGACGGTTTTCGCGCTCGACATGGGCACGCTAGCAATACGTCGTCGAGCAAGCAGCAAG
>CAWESJ010000056.1:0-14675 GCA_963811015.1 uncultured Alphaproteobacteria bacterium
GGCAACCCGAGCAGGCCGTCAGAAACAACGACTTGCCTGAGGGAAAGCACGACTTCACTTCATTATAGGGGTTATGGCCGGTCGCCAGGAATTGCTTGACCGCCGGCGTGTCGTGGCCATTGGCCAGGGCGTCGTCGAGCTTCAGAGGCTCGCCAGTGACTGTATTGTAAAGGTCAATGGTTGCGCCAGAACCTGCGGCGTTGGCCCCACTGTTCAACATGAATGCGATGGTCAAGGCGAGCGCGGCTGTTTGCGCGAGCACGCCAATTGTGATTTTTTTCATTTTGTTGTCGGCTCTTCGATTTGTTGTTTGCGTTGAAGCCGCTTCGTTCATGAGCCGGCTTTGAGCGTGATGACGGCTTCTTCGTCCAAGATCGCCTTGATCTCTGGCTGCGCCTTTCGGATCGCGGCGTTCAGCTCTTCGAGCAGAGCCTCGTCGCCTTTGCGCACGCCCATCGCGGTATCGAAGTGCTGCGGAATGACCTTGCCGTCCGAACCGACCGTATCGTTCGGGATGACGGTCACAGTAAGGGGCTCTGTAGAAGCCTTGACGTATCGGGCGACCTCGGGCTGGAAGGCGACGGCGAGATCGGCGTTGCCGTCAATGACCTCCTGCACGAGCTTGCCAGGGCCAACTTGCACATATTGGTTGCGGCGCGCCTTGTATCCGATCAGCGAATAGAGATAATTTAGCTCGCCTTCGAATTTCCCGAGCGACTTGAGCATTGTTTCCCCCGGCGATCCAAATTCTACCGCAATGTTATTCAACTTTGGGATCCGGGGGTCGCTCCACGTCTTGATATCCAAATTTTTGGCGCTGCGGGAAATGAACACATAGCCGGAGCGATAATAGGGCTGCGTCGTCGAGACCCGTTCGTCGCCTGCGTCAAGTCCGGCGACCACGTCGCAGGCTTTCTCATCGAGGAGATCGCGGATGAGGTAGATCGCCGGACGATTGGTGGAAACGAAAACAGTCTTGCGATTCATAGCCTTCGCGACGGCTTTCACGATCTTGTCTTCGAAGCCTTGTTCGTCGGACGTCGAATATGGGACGTTGGCCGACGAGGCGCATACGCGAAGCGCGCCCGGTTCCGCTGGGGCGCTCACGACGCGGGTCTCTGCGGCTGGAGGCGAGATCTTTGTCTGTGCTTCGGCGGGTCCAACCGTAAAGGAGGCGAGGCCGAGCAGCGCGCCAGCGACGCGACGGGGGACGCGCGAAGATTTCACTTGATCATTCATAGAACACTCTCGTGGTCTGACGGAGCCGCAGAAGAACTCCGCTGCGGGCTACAGAGGCTGGCGTAGGGACGGGAGCAGGTCGTCGTCGTATTCCACGCTTCCGCCACGATCCGAAATCGCGACGGAGGCGCTTCAACGCGTTTAGTTCACGTCATATTCGCCGAGCTTGGGATCGTCGTAAGGACCGTGACCGCCCAATGAGAAAACCATCACGCCGCCGCCTTGCTTGGTATAGCGCTGAAGGTTTTTGAAGGCGCCGACGGCTCCGAGCCCCGCGCTCGGGTCTTCGAGGTCAAAGACCATCCCGACGCCCGGCCAGCCGCCGACCCCATAATAGATCGCGACATATTGGACCCCCTTGTGCTCATAGGTGATCGGATAGCCGACGACGCCGGAGGGCAGCTTGAATTTCCAGAGCAATTCGCCGCTCCGCGTGTCGCGCGCCTTCAGGAAGCCGTCGAGCGTGCCGTAGAAGACGATATTGCCTGCGGTCGTGAGTGTTCCGCCCCAAACCGCGAAGCGCTCCATTTTGTCCCATTTGATCTCGCCGGTAATCGCATTATAGGCCTTGATTTGGCCAAGACCTTCGGCGGCTTGGCGATTGCCTTTGGGCCCAGGGTACATCGACAAGGTTGCGCCGACGAAGAATTGACCGGCGCGATAGGGCAGCATGAACGGCTCCCAATCCATGCAGATGTGGTTTGCGCCGAGCAGGAAGATCTGCTTTTGCGGATCGTAGGAATCGAATCCCTGGTTGTGATAGCCCATGGCCGCCGGGCAGATGTCGCGGCCCTTATGGTCCATGTAGGTTGCATATTCCGGATCGCGGATCGGAACGCCGGTTTTCATGTCGACGTGTTTGACCCAGTTGACCGTGTCGTCGATTTTATGAGCCGAGACGAGATCGCCATTTTCGCGATCGACCGTATAGATGATGCCATTGCGATCCGGATGGGTCAGAAGCTTGCGAAGCTTGCCCGTGCTATCTTTCTGCTCGCTGAGCATCATGACGTCGACGCCGGCGTAATCCCATTCGTCATGCGGCGTCTTCTGGTAGCCGAACCTGGCTTCTCCCGTGTCGACGTCGCGGCCGAAGATTGTCATCGTCCATTTATTGTCGCCAGGACGCATCGTGGCGTTCCAGGGCGCCGGATTGCCGGTGCCGAAATAGACGAGGTTCGTGCCGGGATCGAATGCGTACCAACCCCAATTGGTGCCGCCGCCGATTTTCCATTCGTCGCCTTCCCATGTGGTCTGACCGAGGTTGGCCTGTCCATATTGCGGATTGTGAATGTTAAAGTCCTTGGCGAGCAGTAGATCCTTGTCTGAGCCTGTGGCGTAGGCGCGCCATTTCTTCTCGCCGGTGCGGACGTCATAGGCCGTGACATAGCCGCGAACGCCAAGCTCGGCGCCGGAGGTGCCTGTCAGCACTTCGTCCTTGACCACATATGGCGCCTGCGTCTCCGTGGCTCCGACCTTGATGTCCGCGTTTTCGATGATCCAATAGGGTTGCCCCGTTTCGGCGTTCATTGCGACGAGATGGCCGTCGAGCTGGTTCTTGAAGACGAGCGACGGGGTCTTGCCGTCGCCCGGCCAATAGGCGAGGCCGCGATTAACGACGTCGCAGCATGCCACTGCGCGGGCGGAGGCGCTTTGCTTGGGATTGTGCTCCCAGACAATCTTGCCTGGATTGTCGAGGTCGAGCGCATAGGTTCGATTGGGGAATGGTCCGTTGATGAACATCTTGCCATTGACGACGAGCGGCGCGCCTTCATGGCCGTTGAGAACCCCATCGGAGAATGAC
Source organism: uncultured Alphaproteobacteria bacterium (assembly GCA_963811015.1). Classification (GTDB taxonomy): domain Bacteria; phylum Pseudomonadota; class Alphaproteobacteria; order Rhizobiales; family Beijerinckiaceae; genus Methylocapsa. The sequence continues at coordinate 3,044 of CAWESJ010000056.1, forward strand.
CAGGCCGGGCGCAGCTCCTTGACGTTCTCTGTATTGATCTGGGCCATCGGGCTGTAGTTGTCGGCGTCGTAGGTCCGGCCCGGCATGACCCAATTCTCGTTGCTTTTCGAAAGCTCGATCAGCTTGTCGTTGGCCCGCGCCGTCGGCGCGACAATTGCCGCGGCGGCGAGCGTCGCCAACACGGAGACAGAGGTCAAAAACCGGCGCCTGAATGGAGTCTTCTTCATGAACCTATCCTTGTCTTTCCACCCGTAGACCGCTCACGCGCCGCCAATTTCAGCTTGGCTGTCGGCGCTGTACGAAGTGGCGGCTATACATTTAAAAGCGCGGTCTTATTTGTTCGACGCGCATGTTGCATTGGCGGCGACAGTACTACGTTCGAGGGAAAAAAAAGCAAGAACAATAAGTCTAGAATAGAATCGAATTAGTGAAGCTCGTTATAGAAATAGTCTAACGCTGTTTGGAAAAATTCATGCCGTCAGCGCATTCTGCGCACGGTCAACCAAACGCCGCCGAAGCGAGCCATTTCGCGGCGTCCCTCCGCGCGTAAACGCGATGGCCGCTCATTTGAGGATATTCATTCTTCCGTTTGACGAAGCGGTTCGACCGCCGGCGCAAGTCCGCATGTTTTGCTGCGACGGCGCCGTTTAAGTCTTGGCTTTGAGCTCGACGGCGAATTTGATTAGGGCCGAACTCGTCGCAATGCGCAGCTTCTGCTTGATGACGCCCACGGAATTGGCGATTGTTTTGTAGCCGAGCGCGAGCTCCACCGAGATTTCGGTCATGCTCTTGCCTTCGCCGAGCAGTCCCACAATCAAGCGCTCTCTTTCGTTCAGGTCGTGCATCGGATCATTGATGGAGGCGAGATTGGCCATGGCCAGATGCTGAGCGACCGCGTGGCCGAGATAGACGGCGCCTGTGCGAACCTTATCGATCGCCTTGAGGATTGCATTCGGGTCATCATTTTTCGTGATGTAGCCCCTGGCGCCTTTTTCTAAGGCTGAAGTCACGAAGCTCGGAGCCTCATACATGCTGAATATGATGACCTTCGCATGCGCATTGTCGGCGAGAAGCTCTGGGATGATGTCGAAGCCGGTCGCGTCGGGTAGGCCGACATCGAGAACGATGACATCGGGAGCGAACTCCCGATTTTTGGCGAGGCCTGCAGCGGCTGAAATAGCCTCCGCCATTTCGATGTCAGGGCGCCGGTTGAAAATGCGCTGGCATCCGTCTCGGACAATTGGGTGATCTTCGATCACTAGCACCTTTACATGGTCGTTCATTCCGGCTCGATCCTTCAATTCTGGGTCATCTGCTGGAGCCAAGCGCGAGCGTCACGCCGCGGCGTCGGAGACGGGTATGACAGCTTCGATCAATGCTCCGGCGCAGGCGCCGTTCGAGACATTGAGGTGGCCGCCTAGCTTGCGGACGCGTTCGCTCATGCCGAGAAAGCCAAAGCCGAATTTGAAGTCGGTCGGCAGACCGACCCCGTCGTCCTCAATTGAAAGGTGGATGGTGCGGGGGCTGGCCGTCGAAGCGGTGGCGGAATTGTCGCCGGCATCGTTGATTTCCAGCGCCACGTGGACGCTACTGGCCCTCGCGTGGCGCGCGACATTGGTCAGGGATTCCTGGACGATCCGATAACTCGTCAGGCTCACCTCTTCGTCGAACGCGAGCTGCTCGGCAGGAAGGCGGAGCTCGCAATTGACGTCCCGATGAGCCGAGCGCCAATCCTCGACGAGGTGCCGCGTTGCGTTAAGAAGGCCGACTTGATGCAAAATGACCGGGCGGATGCGTTCGAGTATTCGATAGTTCTGCCGTTGAATCGAGTTGGCGAGCGCTGAGATCGCCTCGGCGCGGCTAATGATTTCCTGGGTGCGCTCGGCGTTCAGATCGCATGACGCGTCTTCGATGATGCAGGACGCCGCAGCCCTGATCCCGAACAGGGACGCCCCGAATTCATCGTGCAGCTCGCGCGCAAGCTCCTTGCGTTCCGCCTCTTCAATCGACATCATGCGATCGATGAGGAGATGATTATCGGCTTCCGTTCTCGCTAGTGATCGTGCCAGCCGATTGAATTGCTCGCCGATCTGGCGCAGCTCGACGACGCATATTTCGCCAAGGCCCGAAAACTGTCCGCGTTGCAGACGGCCGAGCCCGTCGACGAGGTCCTTGAGCGGCCGAAGCATCTGATTTGCGGTTAGCGAGATTAGGAGGACGATTCCGACCGAAATCGCGGCCAGGAGACCAGTCAGGAAGACAAGTCCGTTCCAGATTTCCGCGACCTCGTCGGACGGTTTCGTCCACATGACGAGTTCGCCATGCTGCTGGCCCTTGATGGTCACAGGATAGCTTTTGACGATCCTCTCAGGTTCAAAAAACTCCAGGAACCATTTTGGCGCCTCCGCATTCGGCGCCGACGGCGCCGCGTAATCATTGGGCCCACCCCAATAGCGCTTGTAGCGCACGGTAATGTGCCGAATATGGGCCAGTTCATCCTGCAGTTGCTGCAAGGCCTCCTCCGGCTCAGCGGCTACTACGACATCGTCAAGCGCATATCCAATCAGAATACTGCCGAGATTTACGCCAGACGCCATCTCCGACCTGATCCGGTCTTTCGCGCCGTAAAGCGTCACGAAAATCGCTGTGACGATCCCGAGGGCGAGTAGGCCTGAGGGAATGAGAATGAGCCTCGCCCGCATCGAAGCGCTCGCGCGTGTGAAATAGAGCATGTTCAGGACCTCTTCGACTTGTCTTGCGCGGACGCGTCCGTTCCCACTTTCGGGTTGCCTTGTCGCGGCCTTCGAAAACCTTCTGCGGCGTTCATGTTCGATGGATATCCGGGTTCGACTTAAGCGTTTCCCAAAGTCGGGCTATTCCTGGAATTCTTCCCGACTGATGTAGAATAATTCTCCGAGACAATAGAATAACTCCAAACAACCCAGCTCAGCATGAAATGGAGCGACACATAATACTATCATTATCCTGTTGCTTCTGAAATGCCTCGTTGCTACTTGACGTTTTTCTATGGCTGGCAATTCGAGGCATCAATGAAAAAGGCACTGGGTCACTTTTGGCGCACGATAGAATGCTGCTTAGGCAGGCAGGGACCGATGATAATTCTCGCCGTCGCGCCTTTTATTATCGGGCTCGATGCTGAAGCGCATGGTCCGACGCCGCATAAGATCGACGAGACCGTGGCGATTGCCGCCAAGCCCGAGGCGATCTGGGCTCTGATCGGAGATTTCGCGAATCTGGCAAAATGGCATCCGCTCGTCGCTGAGAGCGCGGCGAAATCGGACGAGATCCAGGGCAAATTGCGCGTGCTCACTTTGAAGAGCGGTGGACAGGTCGTCGACGGCCTCACCGAATATGATCCGACGAAGATGACCTACTCTTATCGTCGCGTGGACGAAGACGTGAAAGTGCTCCCTGTTAGCTCCTACACGGCGACGATCACGATCGCGCCCGCCGACGATGGGACTGCCAGCGTCGAATGGATCGGGCGCTATTATCGTGGCGACACCGGCAACGACCCGCCGGAAGAGCTGAATGACGAAGCGGCGACAAAGGCGATGACGGAGTTCTTCCAAGCCGGATTGCGCAATCTGAAGACGCTCGCAGAGCATAAAGGATGAGGCTTTCGACGAATTGGCGCCTCGCGCGTCTGGCGGCTGTTGTCTTTAGTGTGGCGTCTTGGGCTTGCCGGGCCTCCGCCGCCGACATCCTTTATGTGGCGAGCCAGAATGCGTCATGCGTCAGTGAGATCGAACCAGGCTCCTCGGGAGAACTCAAGCGGATCGTGACCAGAAGGGAGCCGGTCGGCTTGGCTCTCTCGCCCGACGGTAGGCGTCTTTTTACGACTCATCCGGAAATCGGCCAGATCAGCGTCATCAATGCCGCGACCGGGCGCGTCGAGCGATCGCTTTCCTATCCGGGCACGCCTTTTGGAATAGCGGTCGACGCGGACGGACGACATATTTTTGTCGATGATTGGAATCGCGACGTGGTTTCGAAAATCGATGTCGCCACCGGCGCAATTCTGAACGAGGCGTCGGTCGGCCGCTCCCCGGCCGGCCTTGCCGCGGATCCTGTGAGACGTCGTCTCTTCACGGCGGACCGGGAGAGCGACAAGGTGAGCGTGCGCGACGCCGATACGCTCGCCGCGATCGCCACCATCCCTGTCGGCAGGGCTCCTTTCGCCATAACATTTTCGCATTCGTCGCGCCGGCTCTATGTCGCCAATGTGCGCAGCAACGACCTTACCGTCATCGACGCCGACTCCTTGCAGGTTATCGCAACCTTGCCTGTCGGCGCCATGCCATATGGCGTAGCGGCGTCGCCGGACGGGGCGCGCATCCTTGTATCCAATCAGGCGGCGGGCTCTGTCTCGCTGATCGACGCGAGAAACTTGAAGATCCTCGCCGTGATAAAGGTCGGCCAATATCCGGAAGGGGTATCCTTTGGCTCCACGGCGGACGCAGCTTTTGTCGCCAACTGGTTTTCCGACACGATTTCGGTTCTCGACCTCGCGCGCGAAACCGAGGTGAAGCAGATAAAGGTCGGAAGCGGGCCGCGTTCGCTGGCGATAGGCCCTTCGATTGGGAAGTGACGTGCGAAACGCCAGCACGGGATTGCGTTGCCTGAACGATTCTTTTCTGAACGAAGCCAGCGTCTCGCGTGTCCTGTGTGCTGCCTTCCTCCGCAGCAGAAGCAGGGAATTTGCGATTGCGTTGGTCAAATCTTCCCTATCCCCTCAATAGAGACGCACGGATCTCGGAAGCGGTCCCGCCGCTTTCAATTCTGTACTGCGAAAGAATTCATGACCCAAAGCGCTATCGGTTGCAGTTACGTGCATCAATGCCCGATTGCACTCACATTGGCGTCCGGCTATTTGTCCTGCTGGCCATATCACCTGACTTCGAGCGTGATCCCGACCTAGCACTCGGTATAAACCCGGTCGGTTTGGCCCGCATCGACATCTAACCCCCGACATTGAAGCCGCGCCATTTCTCATCCCTTACCGCGGGCGCCTTCAACGCATGACGTGATGGACCACACCATGAGCGATATCGCGCCCTATCCCCCATCCAAAGCCGTGTAGAAGCGACCTCATGGACCCAGAGCCCTCCCCTGCGAGGCACACTGCGACCGCGATCGCTATCGCTGCTCCGATAAATGCTATTTTCAAGATCTCGCCCTTTGTGCAAAAGCAACGTCCGCCAAACCGACGTCTAGGCCGACCTCCGCAAGCATCTTTCGAAGGCCAAGTACCGAATATTCTCGTTTCGCCGTCACCCGCAGCATCGGCAAGCCGATCTCTTCGAATACGGAATTGACGAAGACATCGCGCTCTTGGCGCGTGGAAAGAAGATGGGTCCGGTCGTCAACTTCGATGACGGCGACAGGCTCGAATGTGAACCCGTCGACGATGACAAAGTCTACGCTCTTGCCAAAAACCTTTTTGAGGGCCGCCCACCGTCTTGCGTCGCTGAACTTCTCGCGAACTTCGACGAGATCAGCGAGCCTCACTTGAGCGAAGACGCGATAGCCTTCGCCTAGCGCGCCGTCGAGGGCCCGCAAAAAGCATTTCTCGTTGGCGGTCAAAAAGCGGCCTCGCTGGTAAGGCGCTCGGGACGTGTTCAGAAATAAGTTTCCGCGCCGAAAGAGCAGTAAAAGTACAAGGACGGCAAAGATGAAGGCAAATGTCCAAAAACTCATGCCCGCCACGACTATTGGTGTGTGCGGCGCATGAAGTACATCGTGCGTCCAGACATTCGACATAATATCGGCGTTCTTCTCCATTCCCTCCGCCCTAATGCTCACGCCTCGCCGCGAAACGCAGCGCGCGCGACTTTGCTTTGCCACCAGATGAAGAATGGCGGGCCGATCACTTCGAGCGCTGTGAAGCCGATAAAGGGAAGCAACGGCGGGCCAACGAGAACGAGCGACATAAGCCGCCCGAGCCCGCCGATGAATATCATCAGCCACATGGCCCGAAACAACGCCGTCTCGCGTTCGATGCGCGGGACGACCCACAAAACCGCGAGACCCAGACCGAGCCAAGCCCCGCCATAGAAGCGCAAATTGCTGTCGAGCGTCGCATCGCGCGGCAGATTGGCGGCGGCATAAAGTGGATCGTCGAGGCCCATCAAGCCAACGAGTCCGGTTAGTGTCGGCACGAGGCCAAGGACGAAAGTCGCCCCCTGAAGCAAACGTTTTGTCATCGGTTGGTCTCTCCCACGCTGATCCCCTTTCCGAGCCCGCCATAGCGCTCGCAATGCTCCGTCGCCTTTGCCTCAAGATTATGGGCTCATCCCTCCGTCGGCGGCCGCCGGTCTTTTGGCCTCAATGCCTGCCTTTGCTGCTTCCGAAGCGACCTCCGGCTTGACGAGTCGAGCCAGGCTCTCGATCGAGCTGATCAATTCCTCCGCTGGCGCCGACGCGTGTTTGATCGCAGCGACCTCCCTCAAGGCGCCGTTCTTGCCGGCCAGAAGCTCGAGAGCGTTCGTCCGAGCCGATTGCGGCGAGACCCCGCTCGCCTTCTCGAACGCGACAAATGCCGAATATTCATTCGCGTTGATCGGGTCAGCTGGAACGCCTGTCGACCGCGACGGCGGCCCCCGGCTTTCGCCGACAGCCCTCTCCAGCATCGGCGCGAATGGCGTTTTCGTCACGACGTCCCCAATGTCTTCCGATGCGAGCAGCGGGACCCTTCCAGCGGCATCTATCGCCGCCGCGACGCAGGCCTCCGCATCGCCGCCCTTCGCTGCGGCGCCGACGAACCCGTCAAGCATGGCCTGCAAAGTCTCCGACATTGGCTCGGGCACTCCGGGCGCAACCATGCCGCGCCCGATCGTGTGGGCCAGAGCGTCTATCCCCTCGTATTCAGCGGCGATCGTCTTTGGATCAGGCGGCGCCAGGGCAATCGGCGGGGTGAACCGTTTTGGCCCCGACGCGTCGATCACGGCATGAAAGAGCTTCGCATAAATGCGGCGGCCGCCGGAGAGGATGATCGCCTCGCCCTCGATCAGGCGCTGCAAATCATTCCAATCCACCCGCGCCACCTGCCGCACATCGGCCTGACGCGCCTCGGTATATTCATTCCCGCCGCCGCCATGATAGCTGATCGCCTGGGTCACGAATGTTTGGCCCGCCGTCTTCTCGATCCATTCCCGCGTCCGGCTCGCCTCCTGCTGCCGCATCGCCACGGTCAGATTGGCGTTGCCGAGCAGGGTCTGCGTCTTCTCGCCAAGCCGCGCCCAGATCCCCGAGACTTCCTGAAAGGCGAGCCAGAACATGATGTTCAGACTGCGCCCTTGCGCCAGCATCCGGTCGAGGTCGCTCGTGGCGTAATAGGCGAGCTCGTCCAGAACGACATGAAACGGCGCCGCCGGCCCGAGCATGTCGGCTGGCGCGTGCAGCATCTGCGCCATCATCCCGCGCAATGAGGCCACCACGATCTTGCCGAGCCCGGCCAAGCTGTCCGAGGAGTTCTCCAGGGCTGGCAGCGACACGACCAGAATTCGGCGATTGAGCACGACGTCGGTTATGTCGATGTCGCCTTGACCCACTTTGAAAATATGCCCGAGCGAAACCGCCAGCTGCGTGAACATCGCGGTAAAATAGAACCGCGCGTAACCATGCTGCTCCGAGGGCTTTTCCGACTTCTGCTTGTTGTAGTCGAGCGTCGTGTCATAGCCTGGGATTTCCCCGAGATAGGCCTGCAGCGGATAGGCGACGTCCGCTGGAATATCGACCTTGACGTCCGTGATCTTGCCGCTCGTCGAATCCCGCAGTTCAAAAAGACCTTTGACCGCAAGCTTCCAGATGACGCGCAACTCGAGCGCGTCTCGGATCTTTTCTATGTCGATCGGGATGCCTTCGTGGTCCCGGATCCAAACCAACACCGGCACGACCGCGCCGATCAGAGCGACGGCCCGGCTTCGGAACACGCCATTCGAATTATTGGAGGATTGCTCCCCCAATTGGCTCACCACCATCTCTCGGATCGCGTCGGCGTTTCCGACCGCGAATGGATTGAACGTATGGCTGTCCTTGGAGCCGCCGGCGACCAGGAGGTTCAGGTGCAGCACGTCGTCGTCGCGGCCGAACCTGCGCGCGAGCGCGAGAACCTCGCCATAGAGCTTCTTGTCCGCCTTGCCGTCGACCAGGACAAAGCCGCTCCCATGGGTCAGCGCATTGGCGAGAAAGCTCAGGATCGCCGTCGTCTTGCCGGCGCCGGTCGTTCCTGGAATGGTCGCATGCTGGCGGCCGTCTTCGGACGAGATCCACAGTTCTTTGCCCTTCAGATCCCGGCCGAGAAAATCGTCCCCGCCGCCATGCGCGGCCGCCGCGTCTCCGGGCTTGGATGATTTCAATCCTTCACCCCCGCGCTCTGGGGCAGCCGCAGGGGCAAAGAAACTCGTTGGGTCAGCACCAAGGCTGCATAAGCCAAAGAAAGCGGAACAAGCAGATCGACCGTCGCCGGCTCGAGAAACATCAGGATCGCGGCGCCGCCGAGGATCAGCCCGGAGGCCTCGCTCATCAGCCCTTCCCAAAGCTTCGTCGTGATCGGTCTTATGTCGCGCAGGCTTTGCGCGCCGGTCCGCTCGAACCTGTCCTGTGGGCCGATAATCTCACGAGGAACCATATGGGCCTCCGGGGAAGAGGATCAGGGCCCGACGATCACGTCGCCGAGGCCGAAGGCGGCCGGGCCTTGCACAGGGCCTCCAGCGCCCGGCGGCGGCGTCACATGAGGCTTCTGCTCCAGTTCTCGGGCCAGCGCCGCCGGCATTTCCGAGCCGGCATAATTTGCCGGAGCTTCGGCCCCTCGACCCGACGTTTCGAGTTTGGCGGACGCGCCCGACGGCGGCGTCGCCGCGCCGTTTCCGACTCGATACCCGACCGACCCTACGAGCCAGACTCCGATCGCGACGCCCGCCGCCGCAAGCAGTCCGCGTCCCCAAGACGTCTTGCGGGTCGCGGGTTCCTCAACAATCGCAGTTCCAGAAACTTGCCCGCGATCGCGCCGCGCCGTCGGCTGCGCAAACGAATCGCCGCCCTGCGCCAAGATCGTCCGTCCATCGAGATGAACATGCAGGTCGATATAGATATGCGGCGCCTCTATGATTGCCTTTGGAGCCTGAGCTCCCTTGATGACGTCCTCGCTCACGCTGAATTCTCCTTGCGTCCGAATTGCAAAGCAGAATGGGCTGGACATGCGCGAATGAAATACGAAGATCAGGGTTCCGGACGCGCCCTTCGGACAAGGCGTCTTGGAATCTCCAAACGAGCTTCCAAGCGAGAGCGTTTTTCATGCCGCTGTCGCAGATCACGAAAGTCGCGTCTAGACCGGGGCTTGCGTCGCGCCTTCGAACGGCTGAAGTGGGTGGATACTGTTGAAAAACACTATTTTTCTCAATGATCACAATTTTGCAGGACCGTGGGCTTGATAGTCGAAAAAAGACGTGGGGGATATATAATTTGACGATTAGCCAGAGGGCGATTGCCGCAGACGAATTGAGGCGGCATTGAACCGTGGCCCTCGCTCGAAACGTCATTCGATCGGATTTTTGTTGCCCCCATTTTCTGAGTTTTTCAACAAAATTGGTGGAAACCCGCCGTTCGTTCGACCTGGCTTGAACGGCGAGGTCGCGCCATAAGCTGCCGTTCGTCGTAAGAGCAAACTCGCGTTTTATCCACACGAAAGCGAGCTAATATCGATCTAACCGCGAAAAGGGGCGGCTTCCATTTTTACCATTGACCTCCGGTCACGCTGAAGCGACCAATTAGGAAGTACCTCGTTCGGAGCCGACCTTGGTTGCCGCAAAGACTGGCGGTACGATTACGCTTGCTTGTGGACGAATTGGCTAGAGTTATCCTGTGCCGCTCACAGATGCGTTTTACTATTCACTGCTTGGGAGTTTTAATTCATGGATAAGAAACCTGGGATACCGCTTGCGCAAGCAATAGAGGATCTTCGCTCGGAACTTCTGAAAGCGCTGCAAAAGGGTAAAGATCAAGAACTACACTTTCGCCTGAAGCCTATAGAGCTTGAACTGCAACTTGCCGTTACCGCATCCGGGGTCGCAAAGGGTGGCGTAAAGTTTTGGGTGGTCGAATTCGGTGCGGAAGGAAACGCCAAGCGGGAAACCACGCACAAGCTGAAACTTGTTCTTGAGCCGGTAGGACTGAAAGGAGAACCGTTCGAGGTAAGCTCGCCTGGCGATAGCCGACCTGGTATGGGCTAAGGAAGTGACCTCGTTAGGAAAGCCTGATCCTCGCCGTCTCGTTGAGATATACAGCGCAAAAGCGCCGGATGATGAAAATGGAAATGTTGGCAGTGGCTACCTACTTGGAGGAGGCCTCGTCTTAACAGCCAGGCATGTACTTCTTCCCGAGGAATGGGGCACACCGGTTCCACCTAGCTTAACCTTTTTCGCTCGGCCTTTGGCTCTGTCGAAATCGCACGATCTTATACAATCGGAACTCCTGTGGCCCACGACCAAATCAGCCTTAGCGGAGGAGCCTGACATTGCGTTGCTAAAGCTACCCGACCTGCCTGAATTTAAGCAACGCCGAGTTTTCTTGGGGCTTGGTGAGATCGACGGACATCGCGCAACGATTGAAGTTGATGCAAGTGGATTTCCAAGCTTTAAGAAGACGGGCAAGATTTTGAAGATTCTGCTCAGATCACTGGTCGGATCCCCATTCTTGCGGGGGCGAAAAAAGAATTTTACGAAATTACATTGCTTAAAGTGGAGGGTGACCGCGATCGCAACAACAAAGATGACTGGCATGGAATTTCGGGGGCGGCAGTATTTTGTGATGGTCGGATCGTAGGTGTTCTTGTAGCCCGCTTGGAAGAAGGCAGTTATGACTTCCGGGCGGTGCGTCTCGACGGTCTCTTGTCCCAAGAGGATTTCGTGGCTGCGGTTTTGCCTGGGGCAGAGGTAGATGCGCCCGACCGGCCGGCAGCAATTCCAATTATAAGCCCTATGAAAGGATGGCAGCTTTTAACAACCGAGTACCTTGCGGATCTGCCTCCGTTACGGCCGGAAGAGCTGACGCGTTATTTCGATGGTGCCTTGCCAACTTGGCGCCACGCGGTTTCCCAAACCGTCCCCCGACGCGCCATCGTCGGAAAACTTGCAACTCAGATAGTCGATTCTTTCGGCCAGAATGCTGATTGCATATTGCAGATCATCACTTCGGCGGCTGGCGAAGGAAAGTCAACGGTGCTTCTCCAGGTTGCTACTTCCTTTTTACAGCGTGGCTGGAGCGTGGTGTGGCGACCCAGGCCGCATACGCAATTGGATTTGCAGCGCATAGGATCGCTCGACCCACTGAAGCGCTGGTTGATCGTAGCAGATGGCGCCGACGATCTAATATCGAACATTAACCAAGCGTCGCACGAACTTCACGAGAAGGGCCGAAACAACATTGTATTTTTGCTAGCGTGTCGAGACACCGACTGGCGGTTCGCGAAGGGTCTGGAACAGGACTGGGATTTTAGACTGCAGATATTGCCACAGATCGCGCTTCGCGGGATCGATTTGGAGGATGCCAAGCTCGTCGTAAATGCGTGGGCGACTTTACAAGCACCAACTGAACGAAGAAACGAAGAACA
>CAWESJ010000057.1:0-15469 GCA_963811015.1 uncultured Alphaproteobacteria bacterium
TTTTCGAAGGCCCGCGAGATCATGATCAGCTTGGCCATTTCCTGAACCGGATTGACGTTCGCGCCCTCGACATAACCTTGCGACAGTCCGTTGCGGCTGAAGTCGAGCACCGGCGTCGCCGGCTTGTTGGAAATGACGCCGGAATTGCCGTAGCGCTTGAGCGTCGCCGTATCGTCCAGCGCAAAAAGGCCGATCGCCCCGATCTGCTGGCCGTTCTGCGACAACATGCCGTCTTGGGCGATCGACGGCGGGCCGGCGTCCGGCTCGAGAAGAATGGGCGAGGCGCCGGCGTCGAGGACGGGATAGCCGTCAATGCTCTGCAGCGCGCCATTCTCCTGCATGCGCATGCGTCCGTCGCGCGTGTAGACGATTCCCGCCGGCGTTTGCAGCGCGAGCCACGCCTCGCCCTGAACCGCCACATCGAGAGGCGCGTCGGTCTTGATCGGGACGCCCGCGCGACGCGAAATATAGGCCTCGCCCTGCGAGGGGTAGGCGACGGGCGTATCCCCGGCGCGCGAAACGAGCGTCTTGAAATTGACCTCCTCGGCCCTGTAGCCAGGCGTGCTTTGATTGGCGACATTGGCGGCGATCGTGGTCAGCCGGCGCTCGAGCGCGATCTGCGCGGAAAGGGTGACGTAAAGCCCGGACTGCATGAGCTCACGAGCCTCCGAGTTTCAGGTTGGCGATTTGCAGCAGGAGGTCCGAGCTGATCCCGGGCGAGGCGACGAGAAGGGCGTTTGTCGGCGCGGCCGTCTGCGCGTTTGCGTTCTTGGCGTCATAGCTCGCGGTAAATCGCTCGATGAATTTTTGCAGCTGGGCGGGGTTCTGCAAACTGCTGATGTTCAACATTTTGCTGATCACATTGGCTTGCGTGTCGATGGGCTCCTCCGATATCGAAGTTGATAGGCCAAGGGCGGTCTCGACCACAGTCAAAAGCGTCTTGTCGGCAAGGATGTTGTAGGCGCTTGTGATGCTCGGGGCCATGCGCTGAAAATACAACGCCATCTGGACGCCCTGGTTTTGCTTGCCGGCGTCGGTCTCGAGCGCCTGCTCGACATAATTGTTGACCGTCCCCTGCTGGGCCGAGGTCGCCTGCGTCGCCGCCGCGCCATTGGCGGCGAAATTGAACGCGGTCGCGAGCGCCTTGTAGCGCGGATCGTTCAAGGTGTTGGCGAGGGCCTTGCTGCTGGCGACGCCGCCTTCGAGAACCTTGCGGATCAGCCCTTTGGCGTTCATCATGTCGCTGAGGCCGAAAGCCTTCATGACATAAGTGTAGAGCTTGTTATTGTTCAAGAGATCGTTGACGGATTTCACATTGCCGATATTGGCGAGATAATATTTCGTCGCCTGAGCCACCGTCGGCTCCGCCGCGGTTCTCGCCAGGGAGTTTGAATAATTTTTTACGATTGAACTGTAATATAGGGTGGCAGTGAGCATGTGGGTCCGCTTCCAAAGAGGCGAGCGGAGCTTTGCCGATAAATCTTACCCGGGCCTTGCCGGCGCGGCGGCGATTGAATCAAAACCATCAAGCAAAGCGCCGACGGTCAAGCGACGAGCCGGTCGGGCATTTCCATCGGCCCGCCATAATAGCTGACATAGCGCTCCTCGATGTCGGCGAGCGGCATGATCGTGAACACATCGGTGGTTCCAAATTGCGCGTCGATCACCGCGCCGTCGCCGAATCGCGCGCCGATGCGCAGATAGGCCTTGAGCAGGGGCGGCAGGGCGGCCAGTCCCCTGCGCGGATCGACCGCGGCCTTGTCGAGAATGGCCATCTCCACGCGGGCGCCGCGCGGACGTACGCTCCATTCCGCGCTGGCGGAGGCCTCGTAATGGAGCAGGCTCAAGGGCAGCGCCAAGGCGAGCGGATTGACGCCGGGCAGGCTGGCGCAGCCGATCAGAACGTCAATGCGGTGGTGCTTGGCGTAGATCCACAATCCGCGCCACAAAAGCTCTATGACGCGCTTCGAGCGGTATTTCGCATGGACGCAGGACCGGCCGAGCTCCAGAAACCGCTTGTCCGCATGCCGCGCGAGCAGCGGCGCTATGTCGAATTCGCGCTGGCTGTAGAAGCCCGGTCCGCGCGCCGCGACCTCGCCGCGCAGCAGGCGATAGGCGCCGACCACTTTCGGCCTTATGCGGCCGAAGCGATTGCGGGCTTCCCTGTCGATGACGAGGAGATGGTCGCAATAGGCGTCGAAGGGACAAATGTCGCGCCGGATCAGCGCGGCCCCCTGTTGCGGCGCGGCGCCGCCTTCCTCGTAGAAAATCTGGTAGCGCAGCCGCTGCGCCTTGCGGATTTCCTGCTTCGTGGTGGCGAGCCGGATCTCGAATGGCCCGAACCGGCCGAGCGTGGCGGGCAGGCCCGAGAGGTCGCGAATGACGCGGCGGCGTCTGATCAGTCGCGCGGGGTGTCGAACGAGTTCGCCGAGAGGCGCGCCAAGGGTCCACATGCGTTTTAAAGACTCTCGCCGAGAACGCGGAAGGAAAAGCCTAGGAGCGCCGCGCGAAGCTTTGATGACGAACACTGCGGTCAAGCCGACGCGGCTTTGTCATCAAACTGCAAGTCCGCTGTATTAGATCGGGGCGAACGGCGGCGCGGACCTCCTCGAACACATGGCTTTTTTGCGCATTTCGATGATCGGCGCGGCGCTGATCTTTTTCCTGGCGGCGGCGGCGCCGCTGCAATGGGCGGCGCAGCGTCTGGGCTGGCCGATCCGATTCTGGATTCCGATCCTCATCAGCCGGACGCTCGCGCGCCTGCTGCGGGTCGAGGTCAAGGCCAAAGGAGCCGTGGCGTCGGCCGGGCCTCGGCTGCTTGCGGCGAACCATGTTTCCTGGATCGACATTCTCGCGCTCTGCAGCATCGAACCGGTCTGCTTCCTGGCCAAGAAGGAAGTCGGGAGCTGGCCGGTGGTCGCAGCCTTCGCCAAATTGCAGGGGACGGTCTTCGTCGATCGGGCGCGGCGAAGGACGATTCCGGGCGCGAACAAGGCGCTCGCCGCGCGCATGCGCGCCGGCCACGCCGCGCTTCTCTTCCCCGAGGGCACCACAGGCGACGGCCTGGCGCTGCGCAAGTTCCGCAGCTCGCATTTCGCCGCCGCGCGCGACCTTCTCGCAGAGGCTCATGACGTCGAGGCGGTGCAAGTTCAGCCGGTCGCGATCCGCTATTCGTCGCCGTCGGCGGCCTGGTTCGGCGACGCCTATCTGCTGCCGCATGTCTGGTCGATTCTCAAGGGCGATCCGATCCGCTGCGATATCGTCTTCGGCGCGCCTTTGGCCTATCGGCGTGGAAGCGACCGCAAGGCAGTCGCCCGCGCCGTCGCGGCGGCGATCGCGGAAATGCTCGCGGCGACGGCGACGGCGCATGAAGGCATTTTGCGGGCCGATGCGCCGGAGCCAGATGCGCTTGCGGCGACGCCGCGTCTCCTAATCCTTTCGGCGGTTCGGATCCCTTTTTAGTTCCAGCGTGGCGTCGTTCCACTCAAAAATTTTCTTTTGAACTCGTTGGGCGCTGTGGTAAACAAATTGTTACTGGAGATTTGCCGCAATGTCGAAACGGCTGCGTGAAGTGCGTCTGTCGCGGGCGCGGGCGGCGCGGGCCGAGGGATGTATTCCGCCCGATCGACCCAATCAAGGCGTTCAGGCAAAAGCCGACGATCTCGATGCGGCGCGCAAGAGCGTCGAGGACGCCTCAGCCCTCAGCGGCGGCCTGTGGCTCAGCTATCTTTTCGCGCTTTTCTACATTGGCATCGCGGCGGGCGCCGTCACCCACAAGGATCTTCTCCTCGAAAATCCCGTCAAGCTGCCTTTTCTCAGCGTCGAATTGCCCCTCGTCGCATTTTTCGCCCTGGCGCCGGTCCTTTTCGTCATTTCGCACGCCTATACGCTGACCTATTTCGTCCTGCTGGCGTCCAAGGCGGGCACGTTCAACGCCATATTGAACAAAAAGATTCCCGATCCGGATGCGCAGCCCACGCTGGGCCTCAGCCCGGCGCGCGCGGCGGAACTGCGCGAGACCCGGCTCGGCCTGCGCCGGCAATTGCCGAGCAATATTTTCGTCCAGTTTCTCGCGGGCCCGCGCGACATACGCGACGGCGGCCTCGGCTGGTTCTTGAAGGCGGTCGCCTGGATCTCCCTGGTCATCGGCCCCGTGCTCTTGCTGCTTTTTCTCCAGGTTCAATTCCTGCCTTATCACCTCGAATGGGCAACCTGGGTTCAGCGCGTCGCCCTTCTCGCCGACATAGCGCTCTTGTGGATTTTATGGCCGGCCGTGCTCGCCAGCCGAGGCGATGTCCTATGGCCAAGGCTCTGGCGGCATCCGGCCTTGACCCTTGCGAGCCTTGCTCCGATCTGCCTCGCCTTGATCGTCGCCCGCTTTCCCGGCGAATGGATGGACGCGCATATCGGCCATAGCCAATGGATTCCGCCGAACCCCGTCACCGCATGGCTCGGGGCGACAGGTATGGATCAGGACAAGACTTCCCAAAGCGACTTCAATTCACGATCTGCTGTTCAATGGCGACGTGGACGACGTGACGCTTAGGCGCAAAAGTTTTTTCTCGAATACGCTCGTTCTTTCGAAGTTCGATGCGCTCAAAGCCGCGAAAATCGACAATCTAGACTTGGTTAAGGAAACATTGACTTCTAAAAGGGCGGCATTTCGAAAATGCTGTCTTTAATGAAGCGGATTTGAGCAAGGCCAATTTGGACGGCGCTGACCTGCGGGGCGCGAGTTTCAACGGGTCGAAGCTTCAGGGCGCGCGCTTCTTTGGCGCGAAACTTCAAGGCGCATCGCTCAAACAGTCAAAGCTTCAATGCGCTTCGCTCAGTAGGCGAAGCTTGAAGGAGCCTTGCTCGATGGCGCTCAGCTTCTAGGCGCCTATGCGAGGGGTGTGGACCTTCAAGGAGCATCGCTGCGAGAAGCTCACTTTCAAGGGGCGTGGCTTCAGGATGCGAAACTTAAAGCCGCTAAGTTCGATGACAAGCAACTTGAAATGTCGGCGGATTTGGCGGGCTACGGCGTTGCGACAATAGATGCGATGCAGAAGCAAAAGCTGCAAGGATTTGAAGAATGCAAAAATGACGTAGAACGCATCAGAGACCCAAAACTCCAGCAAGAAATGAAGGAAGGCAGAAGCTCCGCAACAACTGGGAACGACGAGGCCTTAGCAAATGATTTAATAAGCCTCGCCTGTTCAAAGGAGAACGACGCTCTGTACATCGTGCGTGGCCTTATTGCGAACGGCCGCATCACGGCAACAAATAATCAGGCTCGCCGCTTGGTCGAAGCAATTATCAGCCCTGCGGCTGCACCAGATTGCCCTGTTTCGTCCGCCCTCACGGACAAGGATCGAGCTGAGCTGCAAACAATCGCCGAAGCCGCCCCGTTGTGACGAAGGACGCGCCAGCCCCGCGCAGGCTTGCTAATCCTTCCTTACTTCATGAGACGGCGCTCGAATTTTTTGCCTCAGCTCGCTTTTCCTCCGCCGCCGCAGGACGGCCGCCAGTCCGAGACCGCGCTTTTTGTCGCGCGCGGGACGCGGCGGCTCTTGCGCCGGCTCGAATTCGCGAGCGTCACCGAGCTGTCCTTGCTGTCTGGCCGGCGCGCCGATATTGTCGCCCTCGCCGGGAACGGCTCAATTCATATCGTCGAGATCAAATCCTCGATCGCGGATTTCCGCGCCGACATGAAATGGCGCGACTATCGCGCCCATTGCGACCGGCTCTTTTTCGCCATTCCCGAAACCGTGCCGATCGAGATCATGCCGGAGGACGCCGGACTCATCATCGCCGACGCCTATGGCGCCGCCGTCCTGCGCGAGGCGCCGGAGCATAGGCTTTCGCCCGCCGCGCGCCGCGCCATGATCATGCGCTTCGCCCATGCGGCGGCGCATCGCCTGCACCGGCTGAGCGACCCCGAAGCGCTGGCGCAAGGCCCGCTCGAATAGCGCGCTGGCGCGGCTTCTCGCGGCTGGCCGTGGCGGCTGGGCGCGTCGCTGACGCGCAAACCACAGCCGAGCGGCAGAACATCGCCGACGCATTCTCCGCTTTGCGGTTCGGCCTCGTCCCCAAGCCGGTCGCGATCTCGCGCGCCATTCGCAAGCCGGAGTCCTGGCCCCGCTGCGGGCGGCCCTCTCAGATCGCCTTTCCGAGCGGCTAGCTCGCGGGTTCGATCGCCACGGACTCGCCGCAGCCGCAGGCCGAGGTCTGATTGGGATTGTGAAAGGTGAAGCTCGCCTGAAACTTGCTCGCCTCGAAATCGATCTCGGCGCCGAGCAGAAACATCAGATCCTTTGGCGCGACGACGATTTTCACGCCGCGGTCCTCGACGACTTCATCGGCGGCGTCGATCGCGTCGGCGAGCTCCATCGTATAGGCCATTCCGGCGCAGCCGCCTGCCTTGACCCCGACCCTGAGCCCGGCGACCGGGCGGTCGGCGGCTGCGATCAAGCTTTGCGCCCGCGCGGCGGCGGCTTCGGTCAGAGACAAGATCGAAAATTGCGCATTTCCCATGGAACCCTCCAGACGCCGCCAATCCGTCGCGCGGCCGGTCAGCCCTCAATATGGCGCGCCAATGCGGAATGTTTAGGGCGCGCGCCAAAAAACCGCCACGCTTCGGGCGCGGCCGTCCCTTAATCGCTGGATCGAAGCGGCGGATCGCGCCCCCGCGCGATGCGGCTTGACGGAATATGCGCTCCAACAGCACAGTTGAACATGGCTTAGCCTATGCTCCGCCATGTCTCGCCGACGCTGGCGCGAGGCCAAGCAAGGGATCGCACATGAGTTTTTTCAAGACCTTCCACATTGTCAAGAAATTTGCCGCAACCGCCCTCCTCGCCGCCGTTCTCGCGCTCGGCCTCGCGGCTTCGCCGACCCCGGCCGCCGCGCGGGGCGGACATCACGGACATCACGGCCACCATCGACACCACGGGCATCATCGGCCATCATTGGGGCCATGGCCATTGGGGCCATCATGGTCATTGGGGGCGTCACTATGGCTACGGCTATCGGCACCATGGACGCGTCTGCGCCGTGGGATGGCGTCTCGGCCACGACGGCAGATGCCATCCGAACCGCTACTAGAGCATGTCCCGAAAAAGTGGATCCGGTTTTTCGATGAGAACATGCTCCAGCACTTTGAATCTGAGCGCGCCCCGAAAAACCCTCTGGAAGGCGGCGATCTCACGCCGCCTTTTTCATCGCGATGGCGGCGATGGTCCGCAATATGGTCCGCACGCCGTCCAAGCGCTCCGCCGTATCGGCGAAATCGCGGATGAACACGATCTTCATGTCGGAGCGCACCTTGGCCTCGGAGCCTTGCTCGGCGACATAGCGCACGAGCCCTTGCGGATTGGCGAAGGAATTGTCGCGGAAACCGATAATGACCCCCTTCGGCCCCGCCTCGACCTTCTCGACATGGGCCTGGCGGCATAAAACCTTGATCGCGACGAGCTTCATCAATTGCTCGACCTCGACCGGCAGAGGCCCGAAACGGTCGATGAGCTCGGCCGCGAAGCTCTCGATCTCGGCGTCGGATTCGAGCGCGGCGAGGCGGCGATAAAGGCCGAGACGCAGGGCAGATCGGCGATATAGGCCTCGGGGATCGTGACCGGCGCACCGAGCGCGATGGCGGGCGACCAGGCCTCCTCGGCGGGCGCCTCGACGCCGGCCTTCAGGGCCTCGACGGCCTCCTGCAGCATCTGCTGATAGAGCTCATAGCCGACTTCCTTGATATGGCCGGACTGTTCGTCGCCGAGCAGGTTGCCGGCGCCGCGAATGTCGAGATCATGGCTCGCGAGCTGGAAGCCGGCCCCAAGCGAATCGAGCGATTGCAGCACTTTGAGCCGCCGCTCGGCCTGCGGCGTCAGGACGCGGTTGGCGGGAACCGTGAAAAGCGCATAGGCGCGAACCTTCGAGCGCCCGACCCGGCCGCGCAATTGATAGAGCTGGGCAAGGCCGAACATGTCGGCGCGATGCACGATGAGCGTGTTGGCGGTCGGGATGTCGAGGCCGGACTCGACGATGGCGGTTGACAGCAGCACGTCGAATTTGCCGTCATAGAAGGCGGCCATCTTGTCTTCGAGCTCGGTCGCCGGCATCTGCCCATGCGCGACGACGAATTTCACCTCCGGAACGGTCTGGCGCAGAAAACCCGCCGCGTCGTCGATCTGCTCGATGCGCGGGCAGACATAGAAGCTCTGGCCGCCGCGATATCGCTCCCGCAGCAAGGCCTCCCGCACGAGCAATTCGTCGAAAGGCGTGATGGATGTGCGCACCGCGAGCCGATCCACCGGCGGCGTCGCGATGATCGAAAGCTCGCGCACGCCGGTTAGGGCGAGCTGCAAGGTGCGCGGGATCGGCGTCGCCGAAAGGGTCAAGACATGGACCTCGGCGCGCAATTCCTTGAGCCGCTCCTTGTGCTTGACGCCGAAATGCTGCTCCTCGTCGATGACGACAAGGCCGAGATCCTTGAACTCCACCCCCTTGCCGAGCGCGGCATGGGTGCCGACGACGATCTCGACGTCGCCCGAGGCCGCGCCGGCTTTCGCGACGCGCATATCGGCGGCGCTCGCCATCCGCGACATTTGCGCGACCGAGATCGGCAGATGGGCGAATCTTGCGGCGAAATTCCTGGCGTGCTGGCGGGCGAGCAGGGTCGTCGGCGCGATCACCGCGACCTGCTTGCCGTTGATCGCGGCGGCGAAGGCCGCGCGCAAGGCGACCTCGGTCTTGCCGAAGCCGACGTCGCCGCAGACGAGCCGGTCCATCGGCCGGCCCGAGGCCATGTCGTCCAGCACCGCGTCGATCGTGGCCTGCTGGTCCTCGGTTTCGTCATAGGGGAAGCCGGCGCAGAACTCGGCGTAAAGCCCTTCGGGCGGGACGAGCTTGGGCGCGGCCTTTGTCTCCCGCGCGGCGGCGATCTTGATGAGGCCCGCCGCCATTTCCAGGATGCGCTTGCGCATCCGCGCCTTGCGCTTCTGCCAGCCGACGCCGCCGAGCTTGTCGAGCGCGACATCGGTCTCCTCCGAGCCATAGCGCGACAGAAGCTCGAGATTCTCGACCGGAAGGAAGAGCTTGTCGCCATCGGCGTAATGCAGCTCGAGGCAGTCATGCGGGCAGCCCGCGGCCTCGATCGTCCGCAGGCCGATGAAGCGGCCGATGCCATGATCGACATGGACCACGAGATCTCCCGCCGTCAGCGCGCCGACCTCGGTCAGGAAATCCTGCGCCCGGCGGGCCTTCTTGCGGCCGCGCAAGAGCCGGTCGCCGAGAATATCCTGCTCGCTGATGAGGGCGAGATCGCCCGCCTCGAAGCCTTGCTCTATGCCGATCACCGCCAAAGCGAGCGCCGACGGCGGCAGCGCCAACGCCTGCGCCAGCGAGGAGACCGGCGCGGCGTCGCTCAGCCCGTGGTCGGCGAGGACATGGGCGAGCCGCTCGCGCGAGCCGTCCGACCAGCCGGCGACAACGACGCGCTTTCCGCCCGCCTGCAGCGCCCGGACATGTTCGACCGCGGCGTTGAACACATTGGCGTTTTCATCGGCGCGCTCGGGCGCGAAGCCGCGGCCGGGCTTCGATTGGCAATCCACGGCAAGGCCCTTGGCCTCGCCGGCATGGCCGAATGGTGTGACGCGCGCGAGGCTCGCGGCGTCGAGGCGGCGGCGCCATTCCGCCGCCGACAGATAGAGCCGGTCGGGCGGCAGCGGCTTATAGCTGGAGCCGTTGGGATCGGCGTCATGCGCGCTTTTGCGGGCGTCGTAATAATCCTTGATCAGCGCCAGCCTTTCGCCGGCGGCCTCCTCCGCGAGCGCGTCGAGAACAAGCGGCGCGGGCCCGGCATAGTCAAACAATGTGTCGAGCTTTTCATGGAACAGCGGCAGCCAATGTTCGAGGCCCGGATGGCGGCGGCCTTCGCTGATCGCCTCATAGAGGCTGTCGCCGCGCGTTTGCGCGCCAAACAGGGCGACATAGGCCTGGCGGAACCGGCGCATGGTCTCGCTTGTGAGCTGAACCTCGCTCATCGGCACGAGATCGAGGCTGCGAATCTGGCCAATTGTGCGCTGCGTCTCGGGATCGAAGGTGCGGATCGATTCGAGCGTATCGCCGAAGAAATCGA
Source organism: uncultured Alphaproteobacteria bacterium (assembly GCA_963811015.1). Lineage (GTDB taxonomy): Bacteria > Pseudomonadota > Alphaproteobacteria > Rhizobiales > Beijerinckiaceae > Methylocapsa. The sequence goes on from CAWESJ010000057.1 coordinate 10,121, forward strand.
GCCGGAGCGGCTGCGCCATGCCGGGCGGGAAAAGATCGAGTATGCCGCCGCGCAGGGCGTAATCGCCGGCGTCGCGCACCGTCGAGGCGCGGGCGAAGCCGTTGGTTTCGAGCCAGCGCGCCAGCGCCTCCATATCGACCGCATTGCCCGGCGCGGCCGAAAACGTGTCGCCGGCGATGGTCTGCAAGGGCGCGACCCGCTGGAGCAAGGCGTTCACGGTGGTCGAGAGAATGCGCGGGCGCTCCGCCGCCGAGCGGGTGCGCGCGAGGCGGGAGAGAACCGTCATCCGCCGCGCCGAAACCGCCGCGTTGGGCGACACCCGGTCATAGGGCTGGCAGTCCCAGGAGGGAAAATCGAGGATTTCTATGTCGGGCGCGGCGAAGCCCAGCGCCTCGGCGAAGGCCCGCGCCCGCTGGCTGTCGCGCGCGACATGGACCAGAACGACGGCCCTGTCCTCCGCGTCGCGGGCGAGCGCGCGCGCAAGATCGGCGACGCAGAAGGCGTCGAAACCGTCGGCGAGGTTGGAAAGCGTTAACGAGCCGCCTTTGGCGAGCTCGGCGGTCACGCGTTTGAGATCAGTCACGATTGCTGGGTCGGTCCGGAGGCTTCCGCCTGAAGGCGCGCGGGGCGCGACGCCGGGCGTCAAGGATTTCGGCGTCGCCGTCTAAGCGCACTAAGCCTATTCCGTGAGATTATTCAAATCGGCGCAGAGGCCACGCGGAACGCCGCGCGCTCCTTCTCGATTATTCGCCCCGGCAAGGGAATAACAAAGATTCGGGTAAGGCGCTTTTTCAAAGGGAAATTTAATCCAAAAAAAAAGCTCCGATGGCGTTTTTGGCCCATAAATCAAACAAGCGCCTCACCGGCCAGGACTCAGATCGGCAAAAATGTCAAGTTTGAAATCTATTGTGTCCCACACTAAATATATGGTAGTGCCTTTGCCACTAAGATGGGCCGGATTTGCGGTTGCGGCGAGGAGGGGATGATGCCAAGACCCTATAAACCAATCGCATTTGCCAATGAATTCATCCAAAAGTCAGATCCGTCTGGAATTGAGCATATGAAGCTGCAAAAGCTTGTATATTGCTCCTACGGCTGGTGGCTTGCCTATCATGATGACCCCATTCTATCGGAAGAGCCCCAAGTGTGGGCGCATGGACCAGTTTTTAAAAGTCTTTATCATGCGCTTAAACATCATGGGCGCACGCCAATAACTCAATTACAGAAGGATATGCCGTTCCAGCCCATCCCTCGTGTAGATGACGGCGACACGGAAGTTTGTTCGCTGCTTGATTGGATATGGGAACGATACGGCTCTAAAACTGCGTTTTATCTTTCTGATCTCACTCATCAGGCTGGATCACCATGGCAAACTATAGCTGCGGATTATAATTTCCGGGTGCCTTCCAATACATCGATTCCAGCCGAGACGATCAAGAAACATTATCGGGAGCTCGTAAGCGAATATGGATTTGACCGAGCCACCGCCTAAGGAAACAATATCGTCCAAAGACGTTATTATTGTTGACCGAAATCCAACTGCAAAGAAAGAAGCAGAAACTGAATTCACTGATCCTGAAAGAGATAGAAAGCATTTATCTAACAAACAGATTGCTCAAAATATTGAAGAGCGAAAGCGATATGCTTCTAATTCATCAATACTAGCAAAATTATGGACAATATTTCTTATCGTTGTTGTTGCAGCCCAGTTTATTGCGAGATGGTTTGGTAGCGGTCTGCATTCAGAAGAATTTATCGCCGTTGTTACGACGACGACTGCCTCTGTGTTCGGCTTCTGGTATTTAGTTGGACGATATCTTTTTCCAAAAGACGGGAGCAGTGAATAAATTAACTAGTGGTCGAAGTTTTTCCTGCAAGCCGTAGGGCTTGGTACGTAATCGCATTAATATTGCGTCCCCCTCACTCATGCAGCGGCCCGGCATGAGCGTGGAAGGCGAGGATCTTGCGGAAAACCGGCGTATCGAAGCGCTCGGGCGGCCTCGCCTCGCCCGTAGCCCAGCCGAACACCTCGGGGTCCGGCGCGTCGAGCAGCGCCTCGAGATCGTCGAGTTCGGCCGCGGCGAGAGTGGCGATCTCGGCGTCAACGAAACGGCCGAGGATAATGTCCATCTCGAGCATGCCCCGATGATGCGCGCGAAAGACGATGCGCCGCCGGCGCGCGTCGAGATCCGCGCCCGTCGCCTGCAGGGCTGACATGGATTAAACTCCGAAAGCCGCGACGCCCGGCGCGCCGCCTTGGGCTATATAGCCTTGGCGACGGCGCCTGTCAGCTTTCGAGACCCAAACCCGATTCCAGATGCGGCCTTCCCTCCTCAATCCCCTGTTCGCCTCGGCGGCGAGCCTTCCCGGCGTCGGGCCGAAGACCGGAAAGCTGCTCGACCGCCTGCTCGGCGAGAACGGCCGCGAGGCCCGCGTCGTCGACATCCTCTTCCACCTGCCCCATGCGACGATCGACCGGCGAAACCGGCCGAAGATCGCCGATGCGCCCATAGGCGCCGTGGTGACGCTCGAGGCGATCGTCGTCGAGCATAGGCCGCCGGGGCCGCGCTCGAAGGCGCCCTATAAGGTGCTCGTCGAGGACGAGACCGGCGACGTTCTGCTGGTTTTCTTTCTCGCCAATTCGCAGTGGATCGAAAAAAGCCTGCCGCTTGGCGCCCGCCGCTGGGTCTCCGGCAAGCTCGAGCTTTGGGACGGCCATCGCCAGATGGTTCACCCAGATCGCGTGCTCGACGCCGAAGGCCTCGCCAAAATGGCCCCGATCGAGCCGGTCTACGCCCTGACCGAAGGGCTTTATCCCAAAGTGCTCGGCAAGGCCGTGGAGGCTGCGCTCGGGCGCATTCCGGCGCTGCCCGAATGGCGCGACGAGGCCGTGCCCATCTTGCGGAGACTGCCCGCATTCGCGGAGGCCTTGCGCGGCGCGCATCGGCCGGACGACCCGCAAGCCGTCGCGCCGAATGCGCCGGCCAGGATGAGCCTCGCCTATGACGAATTGCTCGCGGGCCAGCTCGCGCTCGGCCTGACAAGGGCCAGGATGCGGCGCGCGCCGGGCCGCGCGAGCCTTGGCGACGGGCGCCTCGCGACGCAAATCCTCGCCGTCCTGCCATTTTCCCTGACGGGGTCGCAGCAAAAGGTCCTGGGCGAAATCCGCGCCGATCTCGCCGGCCCCAATCGGATGCTGCGCCTACTGCAAGGCGATGTCGGATCGGGCAAGACGCTGGTCGCGCTTCTCGCGATGGCGGCCTGCGTCGAAGCCGGGCGCCAGGCCGCGCTTATGGCGCCGACCGAGATCCTCGCCCGCCAGCATTATCAATCGCTCGGCGCCTTCGCCGGCGCCGCCGGGCTGAGGCTCGCGCTCCTCACCGGCCGCGACAAGGGCGCGGAACGCGGCAGAATCCTCGATGGGCTCGCCTCCGGCGCGATCAACGTCGCGGTCGGGACCCATGCGCTGTTCCAGGAAGGCGTCGGCTTTCGCGATCTCGGGCTCGCCGTGATCGACGAGCAGCACCGTTTCGGCGTGCATCAGCGCCTCGCCCTCGGCGACAAGGGAGAGGCGGTGGATATTCTCGTGATGACCGCGACGCCCATTCCGCGCACGCTGGCGCTGACCTATTTCGGCGATATGGATATTTCGACCCTGACGGAAAAGCCGGCGGGCAGGCAAAGCGTCGAGACAAGGGCGCTGCCGCTCGAGCGCATGGACGAACTCATCGCGCGCCTGCACCTGCGATCGGAGCGGGGGCTCGCGCCTTCTGGGTCTGTCCGCTGGTCGAGGAAAGCGAGGCGCTCGACGTCGCGGCGGCGCAGGATCGTTTCGCCCATTTGCGCGATATTTCGGCGACAAGGTCGGGCTCGTCCATGGCAAGATGAAGAGCCGCGAAAAGGACGCCGCCATGGCGGCCTTCGCCGAGGGCGCGACGCAAATCCTGGTCGCGACCACGGTGATCGAGGTCGGCGTCGACGTGCCGGAGGCGAGCATCATGGTGATCGAGCACGCCGAGCGGTTCGGCCTCGCCCAATTGCACCAGTTGCGCGGGCGGGTCGGGCGCGGCGCCGGCGAAATCCTCCTGCATCCTGCTCTACAAGGCGCCGCTCGGCGAGACCGCCAAGGCGCGGATCGAGATCATGCGCGAGACGCAGGACGGGTTTCGCATCGCCGAGGAGGATCTGCGCCTGCGCGGCGAAGGTGACGTTCTCGGCGCGCGGCAATCCGGCCTGCCCGGCTTTCGCATCGCCGATCTCGCCGAGCATGGGCCTTTGCTCGCGCTGGCGCGGGAGGAGGCGCAGCGGATCGTCGCCGACAACCCGCGCCTCGAAGGCAAGCGCGGCGAGGCCTTGCGCCTTCTGCTCAATCTGTTCGAGCGCGGCGAGGCGATCCGGCTGTTGCGGGGCGGGTAGTGGCGCGCGCGGGCGGTTTCGCTCGACGCCCGCGCGAAACGGTTTAGGAAACGCGCCGCAGCCCTGGCGCCGGCAGGCGGCGGCACTTAGGTTTCCAGGCAATATCGCGCCAGAGGAAACCCTATGTCCTGGTCCCTGACGATCGGCCGCTTCGGCCCGACCACCTTGCGCGTTCATCTGACCTTCTTCCTGCTGCTGGCCTGGATCGGCGCCAGCGCCTGGCTGAAGGGCGGCGCGCCGGCCGCCGGCGTCAGCGTGCTGTTCATCGCGCTCATTTTCGGCTGCGTCGTCCTTCATGAATTCGGCCATATCCTGATGGCGCGACGGTTCGGGATCGAGACGCCGGAGGTGCTCCTGCTGCCGATCGGCGGCGTGGCCATGATGCCGCGCATGCCGGAAAAGCCTGCGCAGGAGCTCGCCGTCGCCATCGCGGGACCGCTGGTGAACGTCGCCATCGCCTTCCTTCTTTTTCTTTTCCTCGGCGCGATCCATCCGGGCAATCTGGCGCAGATCGACGATCCGCATATCTCGCTCCTCGCCCGGCTCGCCGCCGCCAATGTGTTTCTGGTGCTTTTCAACCTGATCCCGGCCTTTCCAATGGACGGCGGCCGCGTGCTCCATGCGCTGCTCGCGATGAAGCTCGGCGGCGCCAGGGCGACGCGGATCGCGGCCTCTATCGGGCAGGCCTTCGCCTTCGCGCTCGGCTTTCTCGGGCTGTTCGGCAATCCGCTCCTGATTTTCATCGCGATCTTCGTGTATATGGCCGCGGCCGGCGAGGCGCAGATGAGCGCCTTCAGCGAGGCGGCGCGGGGGCTTTCCGTCGCCGACGCTATGGAGACGCGCTTCAACGCGATTCCGCTCGACGCCAATCTCGGCGCGGCGATCGAGACGCTGCTCGCCGCGGCCCAGCACGAATTCCCCGTTGTCGACGGT
>CAWESJ010000058.1:0-8042 GCA_963811015.1 uncultured Alphaproteobacteria bacterium
CTAAACCTCGATGCTTGCGTCAAGCTGTAGGGGGTCTTCAGCCGTGTCGCGTCTGTGCGCTGCTGCGCGGGCTCGCATGAGTTGCGGCAAGGCCTCGTGAGTGAGAATGCCTTCGCGCATCAGGGCTCGGCGCAAGGGGCCGATCATCGAGAAGGCGAAAAGACCCGCGCCGCGCAGAAAATCGACCGGAAAAAGATTGGCGAGCAGCGATCGATTGAGGATGTCGATTCCATTCGTGCGCAGCGAAATATCGCTGCGGCGGGCCTTCGCATAGGCCGCGAGCGTCCCCGCGCTTCCAATGTCCTCGCCAAGCGCGCGCGCGTCCTCCAACGTCTCGACCAGGGCGGCGATGTCGCGCAGGCTGAGATTGAGCCCTTGCGCCGCCAGCGGCGGAAAGACATGGGCCGCCTCGCCGATCAGCGCGATGCGGTGGCGGAAGAGGCGGCTGACGCTCATCCCCGCCATGGGAAAAAAGCCGCATGCGCCTTCGACCTCAATCTGGCCGAGGCATGAGTCGACTTGCCGCTCGATCTCGTGCGCGAGCCCGGCTGGCGCAAGCGCGCCTCTGCGGTGGGCGTCCGCGGCGGACATCAGCCAGACCAGGCTCGAGCGATTGGGCTTGCCTTCGAGCGCCCTCAGCGGCACCAGCGTGCAGGGGCCGGAGCGCGTATGAAACTCGGTCGAGACATGGCGATGCGGCTTTTCATGCGCGAGAAGCGCGGTGAGCGCGACCTGCGGATAGGTCCAGCTGCGCGCGCCTATGCCGGCCTTGGTCCGCGCCAGCGAGGCGCGTCCGTCGGCGGCGGCGACGAGCTTCGCCTCCACGCGGAGCCCGTCCGCCAGCACGGCTCGGACCGCGTCGGCCTCGAAGCAAAGATCGCTGAGCATGCCTTCATGGAGAACGAGGCCCGGAGTCCGCGCGGCGATCTCCGCGAGCCCTTCGACAAGGACATTATTCTCGATGTTCTCGCCGAACGCGGCGAGGCCTATTTCACGCGCCGCGAAAGTGACCGAGGGGACCGGAAGACGCGCCTCGGTCGCGTCGATCATCTTGATTTTTTCGAGCGCGGCGGTCTTTCCGCGAAAATAGGGCCATAGGCCAAGCGCCTTGTAGAAGCGCAGCGACGCCTCGAAAAGCGCCACCGTCCGGCCGTTGACGCGGCGGTCGAGGCCGCCGACGCAAACGACGGAAAACCCCGCATGGACAAGGGCGAGCGCGGCCGAAAGGCCGGCCGCGCCGGCGCCGGCGACGAGAATATCGGCTTTTGTGTCCGGGGTCGCGAGAGACATTGGACCGAAGTCGTGAGAGAGACCGCCGCCCTCAGAGCGAAGCTTTATTGGCGAACACATCGTCCCCGCGAAACTCGGCTTTAATTCAGCGCTTGTCCAGCTCCACATAGTCGCGCCGTGGGGAGCCGATATAGAGCTGGCGCGGACGGCCGATCTTTTGGCCCGGATCCTCGATCATTTCTTTCCATTGCGCGATCCAGCCGGAGGTGCGCGCGACGGCGAAAAGCACCGTGAACATGGACACCGGGAAGCCCATCGCCTTTAGCGTGATGCCGGAATAGAAATCGATGTTCGGATAGAGCTTTTTCTCGATGAAATACTCGTCGCTCAAGGCGATTCTTTCAAGCTCGACCGCGACCTCGAGCAAGGGATCGTCCTTGCGGCCGAGCTCGTTCAAGACCTCATGGCAGGTCCGCTGCATGATCTTGGCGCGCGGATCGTAATTCTTATAGACGCGGTGGCCGAAGCCCATGAGCCGGAAGGGATCGTTCTTGTCCTTGGCGCGGGCGACATATTTCGGGATGTTGTCGGCGGTGCCTATCTCGGTCAGCATCTTGAGCGCGGCTTCATTCGCGCCGCCATGCGCGGGACCCCAAAGGCAGGCGACGCCGGCCGCGATGCAGGCGAAAGGATTGGCCCCGGACGAGCCGGCGAGGCGCACGGTCGAGGTCGAGGCGTTCTGCTCGTGGTCGGCGTGGAGGATGAAAATGCGGTCGAGCGCGCGCGCGAAGATCGGATTGATCTTGTAATCCTCGCAGGGCACGGCGTAGCACATGCGCAGGAAGTTCGAGGTGTAGTCGAGCTCGTTCTTCGGATAGACGAAGGGCTGTCCGATCGAATATTTATAGGCCATCGCGGCGAGCGTCGGGATTTTGGCGATGAGGCGCATGGAGGCGATCATGCGTTGCCTTTGATCCGAAATATCGGTCGAATCGTGATAGAAGGCGGAGAGCGCGCCGACGCTCGCGACCATCACCGCCATGGGATGGGCGTCGCGGCGGAAGCCCTGGAAAAACCGGGCCATCTGCTCATGCACCATCGTGTGGCGGGTGATCCTGTAATTGAAATCCCGCCTTTGCGTCGGCGTCGGCAATTCGCCGTAGAGCAACAGGTAGCAGGTCTCGAGAAAATCGCCCTGCTCGGCGAGCTGCTCAATGGGATAGCCGCGATAAAGCAGGACCCCTTCGTCGCCGTCTATATAGGTGATCTCGGATTCGCAGCTCGCCGTCGAGGTGAAGCCGGGGTCGTAAGTGAACATCCCGGTCTGGGCGTAGAGCTTGCCGATATCGACGACCGAAGGGCCGATCGTTCCGGTCTTCACCGGCATGCTGACTGTTTGATCGCCGAGGCTAAAGGAGCCGGTCGTCGCGCTCATGGAGGCTGCCTTCTTAAAAATCTGTGCGTTCAAGCCGAGTTTGGCCGAGCTTGAGATAGGCGGGAGAGGACAAGGGAGACTTGCGTCGCTGCGTCTGATGATGCGACGCAAAAATACTATCTTATGCGCGGCCCCCGTTCAAGCGGGCGGCGCGAGCCGGCGTCCGGACGGCTTCACGCTCATGAGGCCTGATCTTGCAGGCGGCCGAGGCTTTCGTCCCGCCCCAGCACTTCCAGCACGTCGAAAATGCCGGGCGACGTCGCGCGCCCGGTCAGCGCGGCGCGCAAAGGCTGCGCCACCTGGCCGAGCTTGACCTTGGCCTCCTCGACATAATCGCGCACGGCGGCTTCGGCGGCGGCGGCGGACCAGGTCGCAAGCGATGTGAAACGCGGCAAAAGATTGGCGATATGGGCCCGCCCGCCCGCGTCGAGAATGGCCGCCGCCTTGGCGTCGAGGGCGAGCGGCCTTGTCGCGAACAGAAAGCTCGCGCCGTCGAGAAGCTCGACCAGGGTCTTGGCGCGCTCCTTCAAGCCCGGCATGGCCGCGAGCAGCTTGGCCCGCATGTCGTCGTCGATCGCGGGCGCGGCTTCCGCGCCCCGCGCCAGATAGGGCGCGGTCGCCTCGATCGCCTTGACGAGGTCGGCGTCGCGGCCCGCGCGGATATAATGGCCGTTCATGCTTTCGAGCTTGACGAAATCGAAGCGGGCCGCCGAGCGGCCGACATGGGCGAGATCGAAGGCCTCGATCATTTCGGGAGTCGAGAAGAACTCCTTGTCGCCATGGCTCCAGCCGAGCCGCACCAGATAATTACGCAGGGCTTCGGGCAGATAGCCCATGGCGCGATAGGCGTCGACCCCGAGCGCGCCATGGCGCTTCGATAATTTGGCGCCGTCCGCGCCATGGATCAGCGGGATATGCGCCATAGCCGGGAACGGGCCAGCCGAGCGCCTGATAGATCTGCATCTGCCGCGCGGCATTGGTGAGATGATCGTCGCCCCGGATGATCTGGGTGACGCCCATGTCGTGATCGTCGACGACGACGGCGAGCATGAAGGTCGGCGTGCCGTCCGAGCGAAGCAGGATGAAATCGTCGAGATCCTTGTTGGCGAAGCTCACGCGGCCCTGGACCTTGTCGTCGAGCACGGTGTCGCCGTCGCGCGGCGCCTTCAGGCGGATCACCGGGGCGACGCCGGCCGGCGCCTCGGAGGCGGGGCGTTCGCGCCAGCGCCCGTCGTAGCGTGGCGGACGGCCCTCGGCGCGGGCCTGCTCCCGCATCTCCTCGAGCTCCTGCGGCGTCGCATAGCAGTGATAGGCGTCGCCCGACGCGAGCAGGCTTTCGGCGATTTCGCGATGGCGCGCGGCGCGGCGAAATTGATGGATCGCCTCGCCGTCCCAATCGAGGCCGAGCCAGCTGAGCCCGTCGAGAATGGCTGCGATCGCCGCGTCGGTCGAGCGCTCGCGATCGGTGTCCTCGATGCGCAGCAGCATGCGGCCGCCGGCGTGGCGGGCGTAGAGCCAGTTGAACAGCGCCGTGCGGGCTCCGCCGATATGAAGAAAGCCCGTCGGCGACGGGGCGAAGCGCGTGACCACGAACTCGGTCATGACGGGAATTCCTGCACAATTGACGGCTTTGAGAAAATCATCGGCGGGTCGGCTGGTCCGGTCTTATGTGGGCCTTACGCGCCGCGCCCGGTCGTGTAACATGGAAACGCCGAAAGAAAAGGGACCTCGGCGACAGGCTTCGTCGATCGCCGTGTCCGGACGGGGGAGGCGACGGACGCGGCTGCGGGCTTGGGCATGGTGGAAACGGCCGAAACAGCGATTGGAAAAGGCGGCCTGGCGGGCGCCTCCGGCCTCGCCGCGAGGCTTCGCGCCGCGTTTCTCGAACATTTGGCGCAAGCCTTCGAAACCGAGATCGCGCTGCGCCGGCTTTTTCTCTGGCTGCCGGTCGCCGCCGGCGCCGGCGTCATTAGCTATTTTTACGCCGACCGCGAGCCTTGGCTTTGGCTGATCGCGCCGGCGACCCTCGCGTTGGGCGGGCTCGCCTGGCTCGCGCGCGAGCGGCGCGCGACATTTTTTGTCCTTTGCGGCCTCTGCGCCTTTTTCGCCGGCGAATTGTCGGCCGCCTGGCGGAGCGCCCGCGTCGCCGCCCCCGTCATCGACCGGGTCAGGATCGCGACGGTCGAAGGGGTCATCGAGCAGATGGACTTTCGCCGCGCGGGCGCCCGCTTCATCTTGCGGGTGGCCTCGGCGAGCGGGCTCGCGCCCGAGGAGACGCCCTATCGCGTCCGGCTTTCCCTGCGCCGCACGCCGCCCTTCGAGGCCGGCGCCTATGTACGCCTCAAGGCGCGCCTTTTGCCGCCGGCGCGCGCGAGCCTCCCCGGCGGCTATGATTTCGCCAAGGACGCCTGGTTCGCGCGGCTCGGCGCCGTCGGCAGCGCGCTCGGGCGGATCGAGCTCATCGATCCGCCGGCGCCGCCTGGCCCAATGCTCGCGGCGATGGCCGCGATCGATCGCGGCCGCAACGCCTTGGCGCGCCGGATCGACGCGATCGTCGGAGGCGATGCGGGCGCGATCGCCGCGGCCATGGTGACAGGCAAGCGCGATTTTCTCTCGGAGCCGGCCAAGGACGTGATCCGGGAGGCCGGAATCTTTCATATCATCACGATTTCCGGCGTCCAGATGACGCTTGTCGCGGCCATTTTCTTCGTCGGCGTCCGCCGCCTTCTGGCCTTGAACGCAAGCCTCGCCCTGCGCTATCCGATCAAGAAATGGGCGGCCGCGGCGGCCATGGCGGGCGCGGTTTTCTACGATGTCGCGACCGGCTCGCGCGTCGGCACCGAGCGCGCCTTGTTCATGACCCTGATCATGCTCGGCGCGGTCCTGATGGACCGCCAGGCGCTGACCATGCGCAATCTCGCGCTCGCCGCCCTGATCGTCATCCTGATCGAGCCCGAAGCCATCATGGGCGCGAGTTTCCAGCTCTCCTTCGCGGCGGTCGCGGCGCTCGTCGCTGTCTATGAGGCGCGGATGGCGGCGAAAGACCGCGAGCTCGACCAGCATGACCTTTTGCTGGCGCGGCCGGTCGAGGGCGCGCGCAAGCGCTTGGTGTTGGAGTTCGCGCAGCGGCAATTGCGGCAGGGTCCCGTCGGCGTCCTCTTCGCGACCTTCTGCGCGACCTCGGCCACCGCCTCTTTCATGGCCTATAATTTCCATGAATTGAGCCCCTATGTGCTGATCGGCAACCCGCTCACCTTGACCGTGATCGAAATTTTCGCGGTGCCCGGCGCGCTGCTGGGCGCGCTGCTCTACCCGCTCGGGCTCGATCCTTGGATCTGGCGCTATGTCGGCCTTGGCATTGACGCGGTCATGTGGGCCGCGCGCATCGTCGGGGATCTGCCTGGGGCCACGGTCCATCTGCCCGTTTTCGCGCCTTGGGCGATCGTGTTTCTCAGCCTCGCCCTGGTTTCGGCCGTGCTGTGGCGGTCGGCTCTGTTGCGCGCCACGGCCATTCCGCTCGCGGCGATCGGGCTCTTTGGCGCGGCGGCGGGACCTTCCTTCGACATGGCGGTCGCGGCGCCGGGCGACGCCGTCGCGTTGCGCGCGCCGGACGGCAGGCTCGCCGTCATCGGGCTGCGGCCGAGCCTGTTTTCGTCCGAGCAATGGCTGCGCGCCGACGCCGACGGCCGCGCGGCCGCGCAGGCGCTGCGGAAAACCGGCTGCGACCGGCAAGGCTGCGTCGGCCGTCTCCCCGACGGTCGCGCGGTCGCGCTTGTTCTCGACCGCCAGGCCTTCGCGGAAGATTGCGAGCGCGCCGATATTATCGTCACGCCCCTGTTCGCTCCTTTCGGCTGCGCCGCGCGGCTCATTATAGACCGCGAGAAGCTCCGCCAGACCGGCGCGCTCACCCTGTCTTTCACAGGAGAGCGCGTCGAAATGCGCGCCGCCCGCGCGGCGGACGAAGACCGGCCCTGGTCGCGCGCGCCGAAGCGCCGCTGGGGCCGCGCCGCGCCCGCCCCGCCCAGGCAAGACGAGGCGCAAGACAATCCGCAAGAGGCTCAACTGGAGCCCGCCTTCGACGCCGAGGCCGAAGACGCCTCGCCGCTGGACTAGGCGCATGGGGAGCTTTCAGTAGCGGCGGATGAGGCTCACGAGCTTGCCTTGGATGCGGACGCGGTCCGGCCCGAAAATCCGCGTTTCATAGGCGGGATTGGCGGCTTCGAGCGCGATCGAGGCGCCGCGCCGGCGCAGCCGTTTCAAGGTGGCTTCTTCGTCGTCGATGAGGGCGACGACGATGTCGCCGGTCTCGGCCGTGTCCTGCTTGCGGATCACAATCGTGTCGGCGTCGAATATGCCCGCCTCGATCATCGAATCGCCGCGCACTTCAAGCGCGTAATGCTCGCCCTGCGGCAGCATGTCGGGCGGCAGGCTTATCGTGTGGCTGCGGTTCTGGAGGGCGGTGATGGGCGTGCCCGCCGCGATCCGCCCCATGACCGGAATGGCGACGATCGAGCGGCCGAGATCGTCGTCGGCGGCGGTCGGCGTCAGAGCGCGGACCCGCCCCAGATTGCCTTCGATGACGCTCGGGGCGAATTTCTTGCCGCGGGCGGGCTCCGCCGGGGTCGAGGAGCCCGGCAGGCGCAAGACCTCGAGCGCCCGCGCCCGGTTGGGGAGCCTGCGGATGAAGCCGCGCTCCTCGAGCGCGATGATCAGGCGGTGGATGCCGGATTTCGAGCGCAGGTCCAAGGCGTCCTTCATCTCGTCGAAGGAGGGCGGCACGCCGGTCTCCTTGAGGCGCTCATGAATGAAGCGCAGAAGCTCGCTCTGCTTTTTGGTCAACATCGGCCCTGGCCCTTTTCCCCAAGCGGCGCGCGGCGTCCCGCCGGCCCCGAATTGAATCGCTCTCGCGCAACCCATACACCGGCGAGGGCTATCGCACAAATAGTGAACAGACAGTATCTGTTCGCGCTGCGTTCTGCAAGGGGGGCGATTGTGTACTTTGCATGCTGGCTGCAAGATATTCTATGAAAGAGCGCTGACGCCTTGGCTTCGGTTCGTCCAGGCTTCGAGCCGGGCCGGCTTTGGAGTTAGCTGGATATGCTTAGGGTTTATGCAAAGCCAGTTGTGGAAGCTGCAGAGCTTATCGGGCAGCTTAAACTCGCAATAGCTTTCAACGCCAAGAACGAAAGCGCAAATTCACTTGATGTAGGAGGAAAAGACACCTTATTAGCAAACTTGATGTGTTAATAGAGCAGCTTGACCTTATTGGGCTGAATCTTACAAAAATATCGGCGAATAGATTAAAAGAGGTTCTTAAGACATCAGATGTTATTACTATTTCTGCGATAAGCCTTATTATTAGGGGATTATCCCCTTG